>JASHWA010000164.1 GCA_030044325.1 Bryobacteraceae bacterium | reverse complement strand
TCGCGCAGAATCAGCGGCCCGCGCGTTTGCAAACAGAACACCCGGGGCGGATTGGCGATCACGCGATCGAGAATTCGCGGCATCGACTGCTCTTCGGCCTCGGCCGGCTGATAGGGATCCACCAGCGGCGAGCAATAAATCCGCTGCTCCGGTTTGAGTTCGCGCGCGAGCGCTTCGGCCGCGTTGGGTTTGAAGGTGGTGAACTGTCCCCAGCGGCGCCAGTCGTCCGGTTTCAACCCGCCATAGATGCGCATGGTCGGGACGTAGCAATAGGTGCAGCCGAAGGTGCAATTTCTCGCCGGGGTGAGCGAATGCGTGAATCCGGCTTCGGCGATGAAACCGGTGGTGGGGCTGAGAATTCCCATGCCGCGCTCCGCACGACCCGGGCGTTACTTGCCTTCGAGCAGAAAGGTCGGCGCCAGGCCCGTGAGCGTCGAAAAGCTGTTCGAGCCCGCCACGCTCAGCCAGCTCGAGCAGCCGTGCACCTTGCCCAGGAACGAATGCGGGTGCACGTCGATCTGCATTTCCTTCATCATCAGGCTGCCGTACTGCATCAGCGGGAACACGGCGCGCGCGGGTTCGGCCACTTCCTGCACGACATAGGGAACGCGCATCGCCTGGCGCAGCGCTTTCTCCCATCCCAGATCGTCGGTTTCGGCGCCGCGGAAGGAGTTGAGCTCGGCCGAATCGTCATTCGGTTTGAGCACCAGCTTGGCGCGATGCCTCATGACGAATTCGGGAAGGTCCACGGTGTGGCCGCGGTAGGTGGTTTTGGCGGCCTGCACCAGGCGCGTCCACGGGATGAACTCCTTGATCGCGCGTTTTTCCGGCGCAGGGAAATCGGCCGTCACGGCGTCGTCGGTCAGCAGATCGAAGACCACCTTTTTGCGTCCCAGCTCCGAGCGGAAGCTGTTGACCATGCACACGGCGCGGTCCTTGTAGGCGCGCACCAGGGGATGCGAAAGATCGAAGCGCACCAGGAACTCCTGCAAATGCACGCGGCGGTAAACGATGTCGATGGGGAACTCGCCGCGGCGCAGCACGCCGTTGCGGTATTCGAGCTGATCGGGAGACGCGATTTCGGTGGGAAAGCCTTCGCTTGAAAACAGCTCCGCCAGCAGCGCGTGCTCGCTCATTTCCGCGGACTGAAAGGGCGGCCGGAATTCGACAATCGCGATACGCGGTTTTTTGAGCTTCCCGCCGAATTCCTTATATGTTTTAAGCAACGCGCTGAGCAAATGTTTCGTGCCGCCGAGTTTCGAAAGCTTGTATCTCTTGCGGAACTCCTTGACCGGCGGCGCCTCGAAATACAGATCGGAAAGCACGTCGCCGTAGACGACGCCCGCGGGCGCATCGGAGTTGTGCGCCACGAAGCGCAGCGAACCGTTGTTGAGCGCCGTGTCGAGCAGGCCTGTAACGCTAAAAATCGAATAGCCCGGATCGACCTGCGCGAGCATCCTTTCGGCAGGCAGCAACTGCATGCGCGCCAGCAGCGCGGGATTCGAGAGCGCCATCTGTTCCACCCGATGGATCGCGGAAAACAGAGACTCCGCTGCCTTCACCAAAGCGGCGTACTGCCGATTGGTGATAAAATGCGGTCGCAAGACCGGTGAAATCGGACGGCCGCCGAGTTTCTCCGTCTTGATCCGATCCTGCAGCGCCTTGGCCCAGGCCAGATCAATATACGGTTCACTCTCGATTAATTTGTGATATCGGGCAATCGCCTCGACCACTTGAGTCATGCGTATCTAATCCCTTAGTATCGCATGGCGATGCAAGAATTGAAAAGGGAAGATGTTTGCAAAAATTGACTTATTGTAATGATAAATAAAGACTTATTTTAGTTTTTGAAGCCGTTTGATTCACTCCTGCCCAGGCGGTGATAGAATCAAACCCACCATGATCGGACCAATCCTCGCCAGGCGAGATCTTCTGTTCGGATTGCCGGCTTTCGGGCTCGCGGCCCGTTTGGGCGCGCAGTCGGCGTATATTCCGCTGGGAGGCTTCAACCACCTCACCATCACGGTGAAGGATGCGAAACGCTCCGTCGAATTTTACCAGGGGCTGTTCGGGATGCCGGTGGCGGCGCGGCAGGGAGGGCTGACGGCGCTGCGCATCGGCGGCGGTCCGCAATTTCTGGCGATCATGGGCGGCGCGCAGCCGAAGATCGATCATTTCTGCGTCACCACGGAGAATTTTCATCTCGATCGCGAACTCGGAATTCTCGCCGCGCACGGCGTGCCCAAAGCAACGGGCCGCGGGCCGTCGACTGCGTCCGTGCGCATGCGCGGCCCCGAATCCGGCGGTGCGAAACAGGGAACACCCGAACTGTACATCGGCGATCCGGACGGTCTCACCGTTCAGCTTCAGGACGCCAGGTACTGCGGCGGCGCGGGATCGCTCGGCGAAATTTGCGGGGCGGCGGAGCCGTCGCCCACCAAGGGCCTGATCGCCCTGCGCGATCTCAGCCATTTCACGATTTTCGTTTCCGACGCGCAACGGTCGATGGCGTTTTACCAGGGGCTTTTCGGGATGCCGATCCAGGCGCAGCAGGGCCCGGCAACCCCGCTGCTCGCCGTCGGACCGAACCGGCAGTTCTTGACGATTGTGGGGATGGGAGCGGGGCGCAACGGCGCGGCGCCGCGTCCGGCATCGATCAATCACGGATGCTTCACCATGGAGAATTTCGATCCCGACCGGGTCATGAGAGCGCTCGCCGATTTCGGGCTGAAGGCGCGCGAAAACGGGCGCGGTCCGGCGGGTCCGCTGGAGCATTACGTGTCGATGCGCATGGAAAATCGGGGTGGGGCGAAAGAGGGTACGCCGGAGCTGTACTTCACCGATCCGGACGGAATTCTGCTGCAAATTCAGGATGTGAGCTACTGCGGCGGGGCGGGGCGGATGGGCGAGGTGTGCTCGTCGTAACCACACTACAGGTCCTCCTGCGCAAGCCCCGTCTTTTTGGCTAAGACCTTCATCGCCGTGGGGCCCAGAGTGACCCGGTCATGGTAGGCGAACAATACGTCCGGCCCACCCGTCCGGCTCAGGATTCGATGCGATGTTCCGCTCTGGCGCTTGATTGTCCACCCGATTCGCAAGAGCGCTCCCAGGGCCTGTTTCGCTTTGGTGGACGGCCAGGTGTGCTGTTAGGCGGCAATGAAGGAGACGCTCATGGGGCCGGGGATCGCTTCGCCGTGCTCCAGCCGGTCGGCGATTAACCGCAGAGCCAACGCCTGCACCGCGGCGGTTGCCTCCTTTCGAGTTCCTCCGTAAGCGGTGACACCCGGGAGTGCCGGAATATCCGCGAGCCAGCGGCCGTCCGCTTCGCGATGGTACTCGATAGACAACGAAAAGCCACGGGGCTTCGGCATGAATCCATGATGCCACTGATTTTGCCGCTTCGGCGACTCGTGGCGGAAGCTAGTGGGAGTCGAACCCACCTGCGGCACCAAGTGCCCCACGCTGGTTTTGAAGACCAGGCCCGGCACCGGCCAAGACTAGCTTCCGATCGATTCTACCGCGCCCTGCTTCGATTGTGGCAAGCTGGACCGGATGATCGCGATTCAGAAACTGCGCGCGTGGTGGTCGCACCGGCAGGCGCTCGACGGACGGCTGGATGGCAGCAGCGCCGCCGACGTTCTCGCCGAAACGGGATGGGCGCGATGCGTCGGCGGTGTCGCTCCCTATCTGACGCTTTTCTCGCGTGCAGGAATTTCACGCGAGAACGCGGACGATGCCGTTCGCAATCTCGAAATTCATGAGCTTCCCGCGGCGCGCGGCTGCACGTATGTCGTTCCCGCCGCGGATTTTGCGCTCGCGCTCAAAGCCGGTGAAAATTTTCGGGCTAACGAAATGAAGGTTGCGAATAAACTCGGCGTCACCGGCAAGGAGATCGATAGGCTGTGCGACGCCGTGCTGAAGGCGCTCGACCAGGATGCGCTTGACCCGGAGGAGATTCGCGCCGCGACGGGAAAAGCGTCGCGCAGCCTGGGAGAGGAAGGAAAGAAGAAAGGCATCTCGACGACGCTGCCGCTCGCGCTCGGAAAATTGCAGGCCGCGGGCGACATCCGCAGAGTGCCGGTAAACGGCCGGCTCGATCAGCAGCGGTATAAGTACGCCGCGTGGAAGCCGAATCCCACCGCTCAGTTCAAATTGTCCGAACAAGAGGTGCAAACGGAAATCGCGCGGCGCTTCTTCCACTGGATCGGACCCGCGAGCATCGCCGAATTCCAAGTGTTCTCGGGGTTGAGCGGGAAGGCGGCCAAAGCCGCGATCGAGCCGCTCATCAATACGACCGGCCTCGAAACGATCGGTGAAGATCGCCTGATTCCCGCCGGCCAGCGCGACGCCTTCGAATCCTTCTCCGCACCCAAGCAGGCCGATTACCGGCTGGTGGCGAGCATCGACGGAATCAGCCTGCTGCACCGGGATGTGGAAACGGTCGTTGACGCGGCCGACCTGGCGCGGTTCGGGAAAACGGTCGAAGATTCGCCCGGGCATCGCATCTTCGATCGGGGCCGCTGGGTCGGATCCTGGGAGTACGATCCGGAGACCGAGTCGATCGCATGGGTGGCGTTCATCGCGAAGAATCGGGAGCTGGAAAAAGCGGTCGCCAGGATGGAGCAGTTCGTGCGCGAGCAGTTGGGCGACGCGCGATCGTTCAGCCTGGATAGTCCGAAATCGCGCGCGGCGAGGATTCAGGCGTTGAGGGCGGCGAAGTAGTCACTCTTTGAAGTACCACAGAATGAAATACTGATTCCCCGCGCCGTGGCGATAGCGCGGATCGAAGCCGCAGCGCTTCCCCATGGCGACCGCGTCGGCGTCGGTGAAAGGAACGCCCAGCCAGGTATCGTCGGGCGCGGATTCGGTGCGCGGGTCGCCCTGCACCCAGAATTTGAACAGCGCGCCAGGTCGCAGCAGGCGATGCACTTCGCGGCAGTAATTTTCGATGATTTCGCGGCTGGGAATGTGCTGGAACACGATGGCCGAATAGGCGAAATCGAAGTCGCGCGCGGGGATTACGGCTAGATCGCAGCCGTTGTTCTGATACACGTGCGCGTTGGGAAAACCGGCCAGCGCGCGCCGCGCGGCCGCGACCATTTCTCCGCTGATATCCACCGCGTGAACTTCGCCGAACAGTTTCGCCAGCGCCCGCGTGATGCGTCCGGCGCCGCAGCCGATTTCGAGCACGCGCATCTCGCGCGGCTCGCGGCCCTGGCAGATGTTTTGCATGTCGGTGAGGATGTCTTCGGCGACCTGCTGCTCGCCCGATGCGAAGAAGTCGTCGTCGGTCCAGTCGGTGCGCTCCGTGTTGACGTAATGGCGCGCGTTTTCACGGGCGCGCGCGTCCCAGTCGCGGCGCATTTTCTCCAGCTGCTGGTCGCGCGTGATCTTCGGTGTAGCCGGCTTCATTGTTCAGTTAACAGTTTACGAAATCGCTTCAGATCGCTTTGGGTGGTGCGCTCAATGTCGCCTGGCGGGCACCATCCCGTGAGGTGAGCTGCTCCATTTTTTGCCAAGAATGTTTTACGTTTCTTTTTCCGCGGCTTCATGCGAGAATAGGGTTTCGCGGTGTCTGAACCAACTCTCGACGAGCGATTCCTCGAATTGCGCCGCTTTGTCGATCGCGAAATCGCGGGCGCGCGGCGCCGGGCGGTCGCGGAGCTGGCGGCTGCGGTTTCGCGGCTGCGAGAGGCGTCGAACCCGGCCCAGTTCGATGCCGCGCTCTCTGAAGCACGCGAGAATTTCAGCGGCGATCCCCAAGCGCTCGAATTGATTGCCGTCTTTGCCGCGCTCGCCGCGCCGGCCGCATCCGAACCGCCGGCGGAAGCGAGCGCGCGCCGCTTCGCGAAAGTCAAAATCGCCGAAATCCAGCTTTATCAGGGAGCTGCCGTGAAAGCCGGGCGCGCGGCGCACAATCTATACGGCGCGCTCAAGCCACAGATCGATGCGGCGCGCGAATCCTTTGCGCAACGTTTCCTTTCAAACGGCAGCCGTACTGCCGATTATCTACATTCCGAGTTCGTTCGAGCACTGGCCAATGACGACGCGACACTGCTGGGCCCGGAATATCCGGGCCCACTTGCCTGACCGAAACCACTCGCTGACGCGCGCGGCACTGATTGTGGTTGCCGCGGCGATCCTGGCGTCCGCGTCTTCGGACCCGCTCGCGGATCTGAAAGCGGGAGCCGGCGCGCTCGACAATCAGCAGTTCTCCAAGGCTATCGCAACCCTCAAGCCGCTTCCCCAAAAGCTCCCCACGCTGGCCGATTACGCGGCGTGGTTTCTCGCTTCCGCCGAGTTCGAATCCAAGGATTACGCCGGCGTCGAGGAGTCGCTCGAGTGGGTGTGGAAGCAATCGCCCCCGTCGCCGCTCGCCGCGCGAGCTGTCATTCTTGCCGCGCGAGCCTACCAGGAGCGTGGAAAGAATCAGGAGGCGGGCGGGATTTTGCGCAGCCATTATGCAACGCTTCCGCAGCCGCAGGGCGACCTGGCGATGGCCAATGCGTTTGAGGCGGCGGGCGATCGCGTAAGCGCGGCGGTCTATTTCCAGCGCGTCTATTACGGTTTCCCGGTCGCGGTGGAGGCCGTCGAGGCCGAAGCCGAAATCGGGAAGTTGCGCGCGGAACTGGGCAAGGAGTATCCCCCGGCGATGCCTGACGCGATGCTCGGCCGGGCCTTCAAATTATTGAACGCGGGGAGTTCCGCGCGCGCCAAAAAGGAACTCGCATCGATTCTGCCGGATTTAGGCGGCGCCGAGCGCGACCTGGCGCGGGTGCGCATCGGTGTCGCGGATTATAACGAAAAAGAGACATTAAGAGCGGAAAAATACCTGGAAAATCTGCATCCCGATTCGCCGGAAGCGGACGCGGAGCGGCTCTCTTACCTGGTTTTATGCGCGCGGCGCCTGAAAAATCACGAACAGGTGCACGCGCGGCTGGATGAGCTTGCGCGCCTCTATCCGCAGTCGAAATGGCGCCTGGAAGCGCTGGTGGCGGATGGGAATTTCCACCTGGTGGAGAATTCTCCGGAGGCCTACGAGCCGCAATATCGCGCCTGTTATGAGTCGTTTCCAAAGGATCCCGAGGCCGCGGGTTGCCACTGGAAAGTGGTGTGGGAGGCGTACCTGCGGCGGCGTCCGGAGGCGGCGGATCTGCTGCGCTCCCACGTTCGTATGTTCCCGGCGTCGGAAGATACGCCCGCCGCTTTGTATTTCTTGGGGAGATTATCTCAAAATTCGGGAGATTCCGGAGCCGCGCGCGCTTATTATGAAGAAATCGTTCGTGAATATCCGAATTATTATTACACCGCTCTGGCTCGTGAGCGCTTGAAACAGGTGAGCGGCGCGCCGTCGCCCGCCGTGAACGAATTCTTGCGCGCGATCGCGTTTCCGGCGCGCGCGCACCGGCTGGATTTTTCGCCCAACGCGACCGCGCGGGCGCGCCTCGAGCGGTCGCGAATGCTGGTGCTCGCCGGTCTGGACGACTGGGCGGAAGGCGAGCTGAAGTTCGGAGCGCAAACCGAGGATCAGCCGCACGTGCTGGCGCTCGAGTTGGCGACCCTTTCGGCGCGCCACGGCGGCGTCGATCAGGCCATGCGCTATATCAAGCACTACGCCGGCGGATACCTGATGATGCCGCTCGATTCGGCGCCGGTCGAGTTCTGGAAGCTGGCGTTTCCGCTGCCGTATCGCACGGACCTGGAGCGGTTTGCGAAACAGAACGGGCTGGATCCGTTTTTAGTAGCGGCCCTGATCCGCCAGGAGTCCGAGTTCAATCCGAAAGCGGTTTCGCCCGCCAATGCCCGCGGCCTCACGCAGATTCTTCCATCCACCGGACGCGAGCTCAGCCGCAAATTGAAGCTGCGCCCGTACTCGACCGCGCGGCTGTTTCAACCGGTGGTGAGCCTGGAGTTCGGGTCTTATTATTTCCGCATGATGAGCGATTCGCTGGGCGGGAATTTCGAAGCCGCGCTTGCGGCCTACAACGCCGGATTATCGCGCGCGCATGCGTGGCTGAGCTGGGGCGAATTTCGCGAGCCGGCCGAGTTCGTCGAGACCGTTCCGTTTTCGCAGACGCGCAATTATATCCAGACGGTGCTTCGGAACGCGGATGTCTACCGGCGCCTTTATGGGGGCGGGGGCCTGACGGATCGGGCGGCGCTGAAATAGTCCCGGCGTCAACATACTTGACGCAACCGCCGGCCAGGTGTCGCCGCGCACCCGCTGCGCTGGCGCGCCTTTTGGGGACGTCGCCTTCTATCGCGTTGATTGCAGTAAGCAGATCGGCGCGAAAAAGCTATTGCAATTCCGCCTTTTCTTCGCCTATAATGTCCGCATGGCACTGACAAAGCGGCAAAAGGAGTTTTTGGATTTCCTTGCGGGCTTTCTTGAGAAGAAAGGTTATAGTCCAAGCTACGAGGAGATCGCGGACGGGCTGAGTCTGGCTTCGCTCGCGACGGTTCATAAGCACATTTTGGCGCTGGAGTCGAAGCATTATCTCAAGCGCGGATTCAATCAAAGCCGGTCCCTGGAATTAGGGCCGAAGTTTTACGAGGAGCAGAGGCAGCTTCATCCGCCGCCGGCGATGGAGGTGCCCCTGCTAGGCCGAATCGCCGCGGGCGCGCCGGTGGAGGCGATCGCGGGGCAGGACACGCTCAACTTTTCCGATTTCGCCGGCGATCCCGGGACCTACGCGCTTCAAGTGCGCGGGGAATCGATGATCGAGGACCACATCTGCGACGGCGATTTCGTGCTGGTGCAGAAATCCGACCAGGCGCGCGATGGAGACATCGTGGTTGCGCTGGTGGACGGGATGGAAACGACGCTCAAGCGCTTTTATCTCGAAGCGGGCGAGCGCGTTCGGCTTCAGCCTGCCAACCCGTCGATGCAGCCGATCTACGTGCCGCGCGATTCGGTGGCGATTCAGGGGAAAGTGCTGGCGGTTCTGCGGAAATATTGAGCGCCGATCGATTATCGGGCGGCGAAAAGCGGGGCGTGGGGAGGACCAAAAATAAAATGGTTCCAAGTGACCCGTCAGTCAGCTCGTTCCCCGACCGGCATGCACGGCCAGAACATGGCACCCGTGAACGGTGTGACGTTAGCCCTTTGCTCCCCGCCGCCGGCTTTGGGCCGGCTGCGGATCGACGCTCCGGTGCGCGTCCGCTTTCTCCGTTCCGGTAGAAGCTCGCTTCTCGACGCAGCCTTTCACTCTCCGGCAGCGACGGCTGACCTTGCGATCAGTCTCCGCAGCCGGGTCAACGCTCCCGGCCTCTCGTCTTCGAAGCGATTCCGAGATCGCCTTGAAGGGAGTCACCTTTCGGCTTCCCCCAGCCCGACCCGTTCGGCTTCGCGCTCCCGACCGCGGCCGACTTTTTGTCGCCTCCCGCGGAACGATCCACGCACGTTGCCCGTTGC
>JASHWA010000163.1 GCA_030044325.1 Bryobacteraceae bacterium | reverse complement strand
CCGGCTTCGCGCATGGCGAACCGGATCGCGGTCGCGCCGGGAGCGACGATCAAACAGAATCCGGACGGCCGCATCGTGACCGGGATGGATTTCGGGGATTCGGGAACCCGGGACACGAGCCGCGAATATGGAGAGAAGCTGCTCGCCAATGCGGCGCGGTTTCTGCCGGGAATCAAGGAGGCGCGGCTGGAAGTGGTCACGCTGGGCCATCGGGTGATGCCGAAAGACGAGCATCCGATCGTGGGATTCGCGGGCAAGTGCAGGAATGTTTACGTCGCGGCGATGCACAGCGGGATGACGCTTGCACCGATCGCCGGCCAGGTGGCGGCGGCGGAGATTCTCGACGGCGTGAGCGCCGATCTGCTCGACGATTACCGGCCGGCTCGATTTGCCTGAAGCGTTTCGCGCGAATTGCGTATTGCCGAGCCTTCCGATCGCCGGAATGGCGGGGGAGAGGCAGCCTTTTTTCGTCGCGGCGGCGGACTCAAGTTCAGGCGGGGACATCGCGAAAAAAGGCCAGCCACTGGCTCTAACGCGCGCCGGTTGACGAACTCTCCGCGGGCTCACGCCATTCGTCGCGCAATTTGTAGCGCAGCAGCTTGCCCGCCGCGCTCTTGGGCAGCTCGCTCAAAAATTCGATGCGGCGCGGGTACTTATACGGCGTGATGCGCTGCTTGACGAAGGCTTGCAGCTCTTCGACCAGGCCCGGCGCTTGCTCCGCGCCGCGCTTCAAGACCACGAACGCCTTGACCGTCGACAACCCGTCCGGCTCGCGATGCGGCACCACGGCGGCTTCGAGCACCGCGCCGTGCTCGGCGAGCGCGCTTTCGACTTCGGCCGGCGACACCCACTGGCCGGAGACTCGCAGCATGTCGTCGGTGCGGCCCGAATACCAGAAGTATCCGTCTCGATCCATCGAATACTTGTCGCCCGAATGAAACCATCCGTCGCGCATCTTCTGGGCGCTCAGTTCGCTGCGCTTCCAGTAATGCGGAGCCACGCTTCGGCCGCGAACCAGCAGGTCTCCGATGGCGCCCGGCGCGACATCGCGTCCATCGAGATCGACGATGCGAAGTTGATAGCCGTCCACCGGCTGGCCGCTGCTGCCGGGCCGCACCCTCCCGGCGCGCGCCGAAATATAGATGTGGAGCGCTTCGGTGGATCCGATCCCGTCCAGGATTTCGACGCCGAAGCGCGCCTTCCATCTGCGAAAAATCCCGGCGGGCAGGGGCTCGGCCGCCGAAGCCGCCAGGCGCACGCTCGCCAGATCGTAGGAACCGGCCTCCTCGAGCATCGCGGCGTACAGCGTGGGAACCGAAAAAAACAGAGTCGGCCGCGCCGTCTGCGCCACCGAGAGAATCGCGGCTGCCTGGGGACGGCCGGGAAAAAGCACACTGGCCGCGCCCGCGTAGAACGGAAACATCAGCCCGTTGCCGAGCCCATAGGCGTGAAACAGCTTGGAGGAAGAAAATGTCACGTCATCGGCGTTGATCCCCAGCACTCCGCGGGCGTAGCCCTCGCAGCAATGCATCCAGTCGCGCTGCCGGTGCACCGCGGCTTTGGGCGCTCCGGTGCTGCCGGAGGTCCACAGCCAGAACGCTACATCGTCTTCGCCGGTTTGTTCCGCGGCAAGATCGGCGGATTCCTCCGCCATCCAACGCTCCCATGGAGACCCGCCGGTTTCGATCACGTGGCGCAAGAGCCGCCTCCCGCCGAGCACGGGCTCAAGCTGGGGCGCAAGCGAAGGATGGACCACCACCGCCGCCGCCTCGCTCTCATCGAGCAGATAAGCGTAATCGGCCGCGCGCAGGGCCGTGTTGGTGGGGATCGCGATGGCCCCGGTCTTGATGGCGGCAAACCAGGCGATCACGAACTCGGGACCATCCGGCAGCACTAATAAAATGCGTTCGCCTTTGGCGATGCCCAGCCGCCGCATGCCGTTGCCCGCGCGATTCACCCGCGCGGCGATCCCGGCGTAGCTGAACGAACTCCCTTCGCAGCGGATAGCGACCTTTTCGCCACGGCCTTCGCGCAGGTGCCGATCCAGAAAGTAATCCGCGAGATTGAAATTCGCCATCACCCCAGCTCCCGGGCCAGGCGGATCTCTTCAAACGGATACTCTCCTTTGAGCTCGATCCATCCTTCCGCGCGGAGCACAGCGAGGGCCGCGTACATCCCGTCGACATCGAGGCCGCAGGCTTCATGCACCTCCGGCAGCGTCGCGATCCCCGGTTCTTTCGAGCGCAGCGAGCCGTGCCGCACCTGGCCGGCGATCACCTCCAGCAGCTTCCGCGCAGTCGCCGGCAGGGTCTCAATTGAAGCGGACATATTCGAAGTCGATGGGCTTCCCTTTGATCCCGCGCACCGGCGGAGCGATCCAGCCGGCGAATTTCCCCGGCTCGATCACGCGGCCCATCAGCGACTCGATGAACGCATTATCCTCGGGGCTGGGAATCCACTCATACTTCCGCGCGTTCCACGCCGCTTCGGTCATGACCTCACCTTGCGGACTGATGTGATGCTGGGCGAAATTCCCGATACGGCGCTGAAATCCGATGTGCGGCAGGGTGAAGCGGAAGGCGACGCCCGTTTGCTGCGGAACGCGGTTCCAGCGGTCGAGCCCGGCCTGAATCTCACGGATGTAATCGTCGCGCAGCCGCGCGTTGATGGCCGTGAGCGCAGGCACCTGGCGGGTCACGATGCGATCGCCTTCCACTTCCTGGACCGGATAAGAATCGCCGGCGAGGCGGTGATCGTCGTTGAGCTTGGATTCCTCAAAACGCCCCTTCAGCCCGGTTGTGAAATACGTCGCCGCGTTGGAACTGACCTCGGACCCGTAAAGATCGAGCGTGACGCTGTAGTGAAAATTGACAAATTTCTGGATGGTCTCAAGATCGATGGCTCCCAGCGCGCGCACCTCGGCCGGGTCGGATAGCTGGTGATCGCGCATCAGTTCGCAGGTCCGCTCGACGATCCGCGCCACGCCCGATTCGCCCACGAACAGGTGATGGGCCTCCTCGGTCAGCATGAAGCGGCAGGTACGCGCCAGGGGATCGAACGCGGATTCGGCGAGCGAGGCCAGTTGAAATTTCCCGTCGCGATCGGTGAAAAACGCGAACATGAAAAAAGCCAGCCAGTGGCGTGTCTCTTCGTTGAAGGCCGTGAGGATGCGGGGATTGTCCTGGGCACCCGCGCGCCGCGCGAGCAGCGCCTCGGCTTCTTCGCGCCCGTCGCGCCCGAAATAGCGATGCAACAGGTACACCATGGCCCACAGATGCCGCCCCTCTTCGACGTTCACCTGAAACAGATTGCGCAGATCGTACAGCGACGGCGCGGTCATGCCCAGGAGCCGCTGCTGCTCGACCGAGGCGGGCTCGGTATCGCCCTGGGTCACGATGATGCGGCGCAGCGTGGAGCGATAGTCGCCGGGGACCTCCTGCCAGGCCGGCTCGCCGCGATGATCGCCGAAGGAAATGGAGCGCGTCTCCTCGCGCGGCACCAGGAAAATTCCCCAGCGATATTCCGGCATGCGCACGTAGCTGAAATTCGCCCAGCCGTCCTTGTCCACGCTGATGGCGGTGCGGAGATAAACCTCCAGCCGCGCGGTGTCGGCGGGACCGGCGTCGTTCCACCAGTTGAGAAAGGCGGGCTGCCATTTCTCGAGCGCGCGCTGCAAGGTCCTGTCGCCGGCTAAATCAACATTATTGGGAATTGTTTGGGAGTAATCGATCATCCCTACACCCGCTCCTTGTCGAATTTCGGCCGCGCGCCGGTTCCGTACACCTTCAAGGCGCCGTTCGGCCCGACCGCGTTGGGACGGTTGAAAATCCAGTTCTGCCAGGCCGACAATCGCCCGAAAATACGCGTCTCCATGGTCTCCGGCAGCGCACTCCGTAAATTCGCTTCCATACCCGAGAGCGCATCGGGGGAAAGCGCCGCGCGGCCCTCGATCGCCTGGCGCAATTCGTCGGCCCAATCGAGCTCGTCCGGCGCGAAGGTCACCAGGCCGAGCTCCAGCGCCTCGCCGGCTGACAAGCGTTGATTGACCCGCTCGCGCACGCCGCCGGTCGCGCCGTAGAATCGCGACTCAATCCGCGGCCGCTGATTCACGGCGTCGAGTCCCTCAAAATTCAGGTCCGAAAGCGCCATCGCATTGGCCGGGTCGTCCAACATATAGATGCGATCGGCGGCCAGCGCGATTTCGAGCAGCGATCCGGCAAAACACGAGCCCGGCTCGATCACGGCGTAAAGGGAGCGCGCAGAAACATCCAGCCGCGCGAGGGTGCGCCGCAGCAAGCCTGTAACTTCGCGTACAAACCAGTGGCCGCGATGCTGGATCAAGGCGCGATCGGCCGCCAGCACGTTGTCCAGGCTCCCACTGGATTTGAAAATCCACAATCCCAGATCCAGGTTGTTGGTGCGCAGGCTCAAAATCGCGTCATCGAGCTCGCGGCTCATTTGAAGCGGCCACCACGCCTCGCCCGCGGCGAGAATCCGATCGATCTCCGTTTCGACGTTTTCCGGCCCGCGAATCGTCAGCGTGGCCGCCGACGCCTTGCGGTCGAAGCGCACATCCACGAACTGGTAGTGATAGCCGGCTTCATCGATGGTCCGCCGCAGCGGGTTCAGCTCGACGCCCTGGGCATGCACGGGCCGGTCGCTCGCCGCGGCGAGTTCCCCGGCGCGCCTTCGCACGAACTCGGCGAACTGCTGCGGCTTGGCCGTCGCGTCGACGAATCCCCACTCTTTGGCGCGCTGTCCTTGCAAACCCTCCGCGGTGGTACAGAAAACATCGGCGCGGTCGCGCCGCACCTTGCGTTTGTCGATCAAGCGCGTGAGCCCGCCTGTCCCCGGAAGCACGCCCAGCAGCGGAATTTCGGGCAGGCTCACCGAGCTCGACCGGTCGTCGACGAGCACGATCTCATCGCAGGCGAGCGCCAGCTCATAACCTCCGCCGGCGGTCGATCCGCTGCACGCCGCGATGAACTTCAGACCCGAATGCCGGCTGGCATCCTCGATGCCGTTGCGCGTTTCATTGGTGAACTTGCAGAAATTCACCTTCCAGGCATGGGTGGAAAGCCCCAGCATGTAAATGTTGGCGCCCGAACAGAAGATGCGCGGCTTGGCGCTGGCGATGACCACCGCGCGCACTTCGGGATGCTCGAAACGAATGCGCTCGAGCGCATCGTGGAGCTCGATATCGACGCCGAGGTCGTAGGAATTCAACTTCAGCTTGTATCCCGGGCGGATGCCGGCGTCTTCCTGCACATCCATGGTGAGCGTCGCCACCGCGCCGTCATAGGCGACGCGCCAGTGCCGGTAGGCGCGCGGGTTGGTCTGGTAGTCCACGAATGCGGATTGGTGCGCTTGTTCAGGCAGCGTCGCGGCGTTCATGGTGTCGGCGATCACATTATACGCCTGCACAGGCTTGGGCGACCTCTCGACTCACGCAATGTCATCGTCGGCTTGCACGGCGCACCGGCTGCGATATAGACTCGGCTGCATGGAAGACAATGCCGCCGCGGCCGCGCCATCCGGCGCGGTTTATCTCAACAAACGCGGCCACATCGCGGAGCTGGTGATGAACCGGCCGGAAATCCTCAACGCCGAAAACTGGCAAATGGCGCATGATTTTCACGCCGCGCTCGACCAGATCGAAAAATCCGCGGAAATCCGCGCCGTCATCGTCACCGGAGCGGGCCGCTCGTTTTCATCCGGGATCGACCTTAAAGCGCTTTCTACCGGCGAGATTCAGATCGACTGGTTCCGCAGCTTCGATCTCGCCATGCGGCGCCTGGAGCAGCTCGACGCGCTCACCGTCGCGAAAATGCGCGGCTACGCTCTGGGCGGCGGACTGCAAATCGCCATGGCGTGCGATCTTCGCGTCGCCGCAGCCGACACTAAAGTCGGGCTGCCTGCCGTAATGGAAGCGCTGATTCCCGGCATGGGGACATTTCGCTTGCCGCGATTTATCGGATTGGGCCGCGCGCGCCGCATGGTGCTCACGGGCGAGCTCATCGGGGCCGAAGAAGCGCTGCGCATCGGCCTGCTCGACTGGGTGGTTGCTGAAGAAAAGCTCGGTGAAACGGTGGAATCGGTGATCGCGAGTGTGCTCAAAGGCAGCCCGTCGGCCCAGGCGTTTTCGAAAAAGCTGGTCAGCGCGGCGTTTGAATCCGATTTCGACAGCGCGTTCGAAAAATACCTGGATTACCAGCAGCGCGCGATCACGACGGAGGACCATCGGCGGGCCATGGCGGAGTATCGGAATCGCAAGAAGTGACGCGTTCAGGACGCCAGGAGAACGGGGATTCTGCGTTGGCCGATGAGCTCTGAGACCGCTGCAATGTCCGTCTCGAGCGCACGATCGGTCTTCACGAACGCGCTCACCGAACGCAGCGTCCGATAAATCGGCCGGGTGCCTGCCCCCAGTTGATCCGCGCCCTTGCGCAGATCGACGGCTTGCGCCGCCGAAAGCAGCGTGATCGAGACGGCGTCGCGCAACAGCCGGGTAACATCCATAGCCGTCAGCGCGGAGTGGGTCCCCAGGCTCACCACGTCCTGGTTGAATTGCTCGGTCGGGAGGGTATGAATCAGGCTCGGCGCGCTCCAGTGGCGGATGGCGGTCACCAGGCTCGAATGGGAAAGCTGCATGCCTTTGAAGCCGTGATAAACGCCGACCTCGGCGCTGAGCGAAGGCGGCAAGCCGTTGGAGAAACGGTCGTCCATGAGCAATCCCATGACGGAATGCAGCCAGTTGGCCAGATTCGCGAGATCCAGTTTCAGACCATCCATGGCGCGCGCGATGTGAGCGCCGTAGAAGTTCCCGGTGTGATAGACGTGATCGGAAACCGGGTCGATGAGCGGATTATCGTTGACCGAGTTCGCCTCGCGCTCGACCACCAAACGCGCCTGTTCTAGCGTTTCGACCATCGGGCCGAGGCCTTGCGGGATGCAACGCAGCGAGTACGGGCTCTGGATCGACTCGTGCGCCGCCGTGGTTCCATGGGCCGCTTTTCTCTCCAACTCCACGCGATGGCGGATGTCCTCGAGGGGAACGGCGAGCTTGGAACCGAACAGCAGGGAGGTCATTGTTTCAGCCACGCTGATCTGGCCGGGGTGGTGCTTGGCGAGGTGAATGATCGGGTGGAAATAGTCCGGCGATGAAAGCAGCGCCTCGGACGCCATGGCCAGCGCGCCAAGGGAAACGCGGAACAGATACGTGGCGTCGTCGACCACCTTCGCGGCTGCACCGGTCATCACGGTGGTGCCGTTCAGCAGCGCCAGCCCTTCCTTGGATTCGAGCTTGAGCGGCTTCAGGCCGGCTTGTTCGAGGGCTTCGCTAGCCGGCATGCGGCGCCCGCTATAGAACACTTCGCCACCCTGTCCGGTGAGCGCGCGTGCGATATGCGCCGACGGGCACAGGTCTCCACTCGCTCCGACCGAGCCGAATCGCGGGACCACGGGAGTGATCCGCAAGTTCAAAGCCTGGATCAAGCGCTCAATCACGACGGGCCGCACGCCCGAGAGTCCCCGCGCGAGCGCATTGGCGCGCAGAAGTATAGCCGCGCGCACGATCCCCTCCGCCAAGGGCTCGCCGGTGCCGCAGCACAGAAATTCGATCAGGTTCTGCTGATGATGCGCCATCTCATTTTGCGGAATCAGGCAGCGGGCGTTGCCGCCAAACCCTGTGTTCACGCCGTATACGATCTCGCCTTCGTCGAGCTTGCGCTCGAGTGCCCGCCGGCCGTTCATCAGCTTTTCGCCGAAGCCGGGGTCGGCGCTCAGGGAGACACTTTCGCCGAGAAAGGCCACCGAGATGATCTGGTCAAATGTCAGGTTTTCCAACGAGATGCAGACTTGGGAAGCGGAACCGGTGACGAGAGCCATAATATCCTCTTGACACCACTTCATAGTGGTGCTAACAAAATTATGTGGCGAGTCGCTCCCGGAGTCAATCCCCAAAAACTTTGGCAGCGGTGTATTTCACATACCGCACGACGCCCGGAAGCATGAAAATGCCAGGCGACAGTCC
>JASHWA010000162.1 GCA_030044325.1 Bryobacteraceae bacterium | reverse complement strand
GCCGGTGGCGCACTCTTGAATAGCCGCCGATGCGGCTGCGATTTTCGCCAAGTCGGGCGCGCGTCCCCTCGTGCCCCTTCCTCCTATCTTCATTCAGGTGCCGTTTAACGGCACCTTCGGCAATTAACTGATCCCCGATTCTCCGGACACGTTCGCGTTCGACGCCGGACGTGGTCCGCGATAAGCCCGTTACTCCTTCCCGCAGCGCGCGGATGGAGCAGCGCGGCCCTGGTTGCCTGCCGCTTATTTTTCGAATCTTGAACCAGGCGACACCGTACGGGGCATTCTTCCGCTTGGCGACAATCCCTTCGAGGTCGTTGTCGCAGGTCAGCCGAAACAGAGCAGAGCCCTCGCGATCGAAATGCCGGGCCAGCCTTCCGCTCGTTAGCGGCAGCGCCCCGGAGATCGCTCAGCCATCGCTCAGCCATCCTTGCGCTCCTGAATTACGCTGTGTTAAGCTTCTGCAAATTCTTTTCTGGAGTGAACGGATATGCCGAAGGCGAGCGGGTCCATTTCCTCATTGCTCCATCTGCTCCGGTATACTTCCGTGACGTGGCTCGCGTTGATCGGCTTAGGCGCGATGGCCGCGAGCGGGCAGACTGTCTTTTCCGGCTCCTTCAGCGCGTCTGGAACGATGACGGACTGCACGTCGACGCCGCCGACCTGGACGGAAACCGGTACCGTCACGGTCACGCTTACCCCGGCGTTCAGCTCGCTCCCCGCATCCGGCGGATCGGTCTCGGGAACGTTTACGCTGTCCGGGATGAATTCGGGATGCACCACCTCGGCGGCCAGCGCCCAGGGCACTGCTTCTGGATCGGTGAGCGCGAGCGGCGCCGTGACGCTCACCCTCCAGTCATCCGGCGGATGCTCGATTACCCTCCAGGGAACGGTGAGCGAGGTCTCCGGCGCGCTCGCGCAGGCCTGCTTCAGCAGCGACGAGCTACTTACCGCGAGTAGCATCGACTTAACCAGCAGGAGCGCGGGGATGAGCGGTTCGTCTAGCTCGGGGTGCGTGCCGTTTCCTTCCGGATTCATTCCGTTCACTTCGATCAACTACGTTACGGCCGCCAATTACAATGGCGATCACCTGGTCGTCGGCGCGCCATCTCCGGGTTTGCTCGAAGCGCTCGCCAATCTTCCG
This sequence comes from Bryobacteraceae bacterium, assembly GCA_030044325.1. Classification (GTDB taxonomy): domain Bacteria; phylum Acidobacteriota; class Terriglobia; order Bryobacterales; family Bryobacteraceae; genus Palsa-187. Next base: position 2,173 of record JASHWA010000162.1, on the reverse strand, counting down.
CTGCCGGCGTTTGCGAATCAGACGTTCTGTGATGCGCAGGTCCAGCTCGCGCCGGGGCAGTATTATCCAAGCGTGTATGTTCCCACGGCGGATGAATCGGGGGGGAATTTCAGCGCGTTCTCCGGATTGCTGGTCGATCCGGCGACGAATCTGCCGTATCCGAATGGGATTATTCCGTCGGGCGCGTTGAGCACGGTTTTTGCCTGGAGGATTGGTGCGGCGCAGGTCAGTTCGTTGAACCCTAATTGGATTGCGACAGGATCAATGCCTGAGGCGATGTCCATGCAGTCCGCGGTCCTGCTGCCCAGCGGAAAGGTCCTGGTTGCCGGCCCGTTTGGCACCAACGCCTATCTGTACGACCCTGCAACCGGCACTTTCTCCACAACCGGGCAGATGCAGGTCAACCATGGCAGCTACCTGACAGCGACGCTCTTGATCGACGGCCGTGTACTGGTCGTCGGCGGCGAGACGCAGCCGTCCGCCGCAGAGTTGTACGACCCGGTCTCGGGCCAGTTCACGCTCACCGGCTCCACGAATCAATTGCACGGCGCTTATCATACTGCAACGCTGCTGAACGATGGGCGGGTCCTCGTCGTTGGAGGGCTCGCGGCCGCGAGCTACCCGCCGCCCAGTCCAGTCGCGGACTCTGGCGCTGAGCTGTTTGACCCCGCGACGGGAACCTTCGCTGTGGCTGGCCCTATGGCGATGAATCGTGCGTGGCACACGGCAACACTTTTGGCAGACGGACGAGTTCTCGTGGCGGGCGGGTGGCTGGTGAACCCGGCGAACACCTTTACAATCTTCGACTCCGCGGAGGTGTTTGATCCGTCGACCGGGTCGTTTTCGCTCACGCTCCCAATGAGTACAGCCCGGGCGGCGCACTTTGCGGCGCTTCTTCCGAGCGGCGCGGTGTTGGTCGGTGGCGGTTTCGGAGGACCGTCCGTGGACCTTTTCGACCCGATCGAAGGTGCATTCACGCCAACGGGCAGTTGCAGCTCGGAACACAACACGGGTATTGCGGTGTTGCTTTCCAGCGGACAGGTTCTCGTCGTCGGCGGGGACGACGGGGCATTGTATACGGGAACGAGCTCCGCCGAGCTCTACAGCCCCGCCACGGGAACCTTTACGCCAACCGGTAGCATGACCACTTCCAGAACTCGCCTAACTGCCACGCTCCTTCAAGACGGGCGGGTGCTGGCAGCAGGTGGCGACCCGGTGTGCTGCTCGCCATATCTCTCTTCTGCCGAAATCTACACGCCAACCGTGGAAGGCCTCGTTACGAGCCAGTCCGGTCTCACCTTCCAATTCGCGCAAGGCAACTCGACCGCTCAATCACAATCCGTCGCCGTGCTCTCCACCACCACGACCATTCCGTGGAATGCCTCCGCTTCCACTTACGAAGGCGGCAACTGGCTGAGCATTTCCACCTCCAGCGGCAACAGCGTTCCCGGCGCTGCGCCTACTACGCTCACGATTACCGCGAATCCGGCGGGGCTTAGCGCGCAGACTTACTATGGCTCGGCGTGCTCTCGCCGACTGATGGAGTGCATCCTCCGGTCACCATCGCTATTGTGCTGAATATTGTTCCAGCCGGGACCTCCGCGCCGCCCATCGTTTCTCCGAGCGGGATTGTGTTGACTGGAAGTCCCGGCTCGACGCTTGCGGTGCAGACGTTCACCATTTCGAATCTCACTTCGCTGCCGATCAGCTTCACGGCCGCCGGATCGAATACGCCGCTGTTTTTCAGCGTCACTCCGACGTCGGCGACCATCCCTGCGGCGCAGAGCGTGACGGTGCAGATTAAACCGAACATCACCGGGCTCACTGCCGGCGCTTATAAGGGGACGATTACGCTCACTTTCGGCGACGGCTCGACACAAATCGTGCAGTTGTTGCTGGTGCTATCGCCGGGGGCGGCTTCACCGAGCGGATCGGTGCATCGGCTGACGGCTTCGACGTGCACACCCTCAAAACTTCTGCCGATTTTCACCAGCATCGGATCAGGATTCAGCGTGCTGGCGGCGTGGCCGATTCCGATCAACGTCGAGGTGGTGGACGATTGCGCCAACGCGATCGACACCGGATCGGTGATCGTCAGCTTCAGCGACGGCGATCCGCCGATCGGGCTGATTTCGACGGGCAGCGGCAACTGGCAGGGCACCTGGGTTCCGCA
>JASHWA010000015.1 GCA_030044325.1 Bryobacteraceae bacterium | reverse complement strand
ACTCGGGGCGGGATATTAAGGAGATGGGGCCGGCGATGCTCGCCAAGGGAGTGGGGATCGGGCGGCCGTTCCCGCCGTACAACAACATGATGCGCGTGACGATCGGGAGCGACGCGGACATGGCGAAGTTCCGGTCGGCGCTGAGTGAAGTTTTGAGCGTTTGAGAGCGACGCCGCTCTCGCTAGAGGAGGTTGTTGAAAAACTCGTCGGCGAACCCCCGGCCTGACGGCCAGGGCTGTATGGCCCACGGCGATTCAACGATTTCAGGAACAGCCCTGCCCGTGAGGGCGGGGGTAGCTGGAGTTTTTCAGCAACCTCCTAGAGTTGTGTGGGGGTGGCGCGCAGGGCCAGCTTGAGCCAAATGCGGCAGACGGCGTCGAGGGTCGCCAGGGATTCCGTAAAACCATTGGGCCTGGCGACGACCACGTTGGCGTGGAGATCGTAGGCGCGGCGAGCCTGTTCGTAATCGGCGGGTGCGACCAAAACGACGACGGGAATCGCACGGAACAGGGGAAATCCCTTGGCGTAAGCGAGAACTTCGAGGCCCACGCTATGCGGCGTCGAGGCATTGAGCAGGATCAGATCGGGGTTCTGGCGCCAGAATCGCTCGCGGTCTTCGAGCATGCGCAGCGCCTGCTCGGAGGTGGCGGCACGCGCGACCTGGTTGGGGCATTCGAGCTGTCTCAGCGTGTCGGCGAGGTCGCGGGCGCTTTCGGAGTCGGGATCAACCAATAAAATCTGGGCGAATTGACGCATTTCATCCTAAAAAGTCCCCGCTGATTTTCGGTACCGCTCGAACCGGGCGGCGCGATCAGAGGCAATCCGCCCGGAGAGCGGTATCGGAGGTAATTTCATGGTAATGCAACATAGAATCGCGGTGGAAGTTAGCGCGAGGTTAGCTAACGGCTATCGGATTCTCATTGACCGCGACTTGCGCGGGTGCTAATTTAGGGGCCATGACCGGCGGAGGCGAGGCGAGCCCGAGCGCGGGCGACGCGCGCGTCCAACTCGAGCGGATTCTCAGAAGCGCGGGATTCCGCAAATCGGAGCGGCTGCGGCGATTTCTGCGGGCCGCGGTGGAAGCGGCGCTGGCGGGCGAGCAGTTGAAGGAATATTCGCTCGGGCGGGACGTTTTCGATCGCGGCGCGGGGTACGATCCGCGAACGGATTCGATCGTGCGGGTGGAGGCGGGGCGGCTGAGGCGCAAGCTGGATCAGTATTACGAAACGGAGGGGCGCGCAGACCGGGTGCGCATCGCGCTGAATGCGGGCAGTTATGTGCCGGTATTTTCGCGGCGGGAAGCGTTGGAAGAGACGGGCGTCGCGGCACTCGATCCGAATACCGTGGCGGTGCTGCCGTTCGCCAACCTGAGCCCGGAGCCGGAGCAGGGATATTTTTGCGACGGGATCACGGAAGACATTATTAATGCGCTGACCACGGTTCCGGAGCTGAAGGTGATCGGGCGGGCGAGCGTGTTCACGCTGCGCGATACGCAAGCGGACGTTCGCGAGATCGGCGGCAAGCTGGGCGCGGGCACGATTGTCGAAGGCAGCGTTCGCAGGGCGGCGGGAGTGCTGCGGATTTCGACGAAATTGATCCACGCGGAGAGCCGGCTGGCGTTGTGGTCGGGGATGTTCGACCGGCCGGTGGGGGATATTTTCGCGATCAAGGACGAGATCGCGGGGGCGATCGCGGGAACGCTGCGCGTGACGCTGGGGTTCGATCCCAAACCTCCGCTGCGCGACGGCGCGCCGTCGATCGAGGCGTACACGCTGTACCTGAAGGGTCTGCAAGCGGCGAACCGGCTGGATCTGGAGGGGAATCGAACGGCGATCGAGCTGTTCGGGCGGGCGATTTCGCTGTTTCCGGATTATGCGCTGGCGCATGCGGCGCTGGCGAATCTGTACGCGAGCTCGGCGCTGATCAGCGTGATGCGTCCGGCGGAGGTGATGCCGCGGGCGAAGAGCGGGGCGATGGAGGCGCTGCGGCTGGAGCCGCGGCTGGCGCAGGCGTTCGCGGCGCTGGGATGGGTGACGTTTTTTTTCGATCGCGATTGGGAGCAGGGATTGGCGCTCACGCGGCGCGCGGTGGCGATCGCGCCGAGTTACGCGTTCGGCCACTTTGCGCAGGGCGCGTGCCACACGATTCTAGGGAGATTCGACGAAGCCATCGGGTTTTTCGACATCGCGCTGCGGTTGGATCCGCTCTCGCTGAGGGTGATTCGCGGGATGGCGTGGACGCTTTCGGCGGCGGGAAGGTTCGAGGAAGCGGAGCGGCGCGCGTTGAGCGCGGTGGAACTGGAGCCGGATTCGGCGGAGCCGTACTACATGCTGGCGCTGATCTATTTGCACCGGCGGCGAATCGGGGACGCGTTGGCGGCGATTGGGGAGGGGCATCGCGGGTCGCCGACGCCGCTCGCGCAGGGGCTGGAAGCAGCGATTCTCGCGGCGCAGGGAGATCACCAAGGGGCGCTGCGGATTGTGGAGCGATTACGGTCGTATCCGGATTGGGTGGATCCGATCATTTTTTCGCGAATTTATCTGGAGTTGGGGGAAATCGAGCGGGCGATTGAGTACGTGGCGAAGTCGATCGAGGAGCGCTCGCCGCTGGCGCCGTATGTGGCGACGGACCCGCTGTTCGGCCGGCTGCGGGGAGACCGGCGGCTGCGGGAGTTGCTGGCGCCGCTGGGTCTCGAGGTTTCTCGAGACGGCGTGTCACGCTGAAAGCGGGTCAGGCTTGTTTGGGATATTCCCTGGTGATGTAATCGCAGGCGCGGACGGTGATGGCCATCATGGTGAGCGTGGGGTTCTGGCAGGCGCTGGAGACGAAGCAGGCGCCGTCGGTGAGGAAGAGATTTTTCACTTCGTGGGTCTGGTTGAAGCGGTTGAGGACGCTCGATTGCGGATTGTCGCCCATGCGCGCGGTGCCGACTTCGTGGATGCAGAAGCCGAACACGGAGGGTTCGCCGGTGATGCGCACGTTTCTCGCGCCGGCGGCTTCGAGCATTTCCGCGGCTTGAAGCTGGCTGTCGGCGAATAATTTCTTTTCGTTATCGCCGTAGGCGCAATCCATTTTAAGAATGGGGATGCCCCAGGCGTCGACGCGGTCGCGATCGAGCTCGACGTGATTTTCCTTGCGCGCGAGGCATTCGCAGAAACCGGTGAGATGCGTGTCCCAGTGGCCGGCGCGCACGGCGTTTTTAAACGCGACGCCGAATCCGGGAGCGGCGGTGTCGAATGCGGGCGAGCTTCCGCCCTGAAATCCGTAGCCGCGAATGAATCCGTTGGTTTCTTTTTCCGAGACATTGCGGAAGCGCGGGACGTAAATGCCGTTGGGACGCCGCGGTGGGCCGGCCCAGGGGCGCGCTTCATCGATCGGCATGTTTCCAGACGCGCCGCCCTGGTAGTGATGGTCCATGAGATAGCGGCCGAGCGCGTCGTTCTGATTGCAGATGTTGGAATTGAGCAGGAGGCGCGTGGATTCAAGCGTCGAGGCGCACAGGACGACGACGCGCGCGCGGATTTCGGCGGGCTCGCGCGTTACGCGGTGGATGTAGGCGACGCCCGCGGCTTTTCCATCCTTCATGGGAATGTGGGCGGCGACGGCGTCGCAGATGAGCGTGAGTTTTCCGGTGCGCTGGGCGTCGGCGATGGTGGTGAAGGGGCTTGAAAAATAAGAATAGGTGATGCAGCCCTGCTCGCACGGGCCGCAATAATGGCAAGCGGCGCGGCCGTTGTGGGCGCGCGTCAGGACGGCGGCGCGGCCGATGGTGACGACCCGGCCCATCTTTTCACGCACGCGCTGTTTGAGCAGCTCTTCGCCGCAGGTCATCGGCATGGGCGGAAGGAAATCGCCGTCGGGGAGTTGGGAAAGACCTTCGGACTGGCCGCTGATGCCGACGTATTTTTCGACGATTTCGTAGTAGGGCGCCATTTCCGAGTAGGAAATCGGCCAGTCGTCGCCGTAGCCGTCGTGGCTGGCGGCTTTGAAATCGAGATCGGAGAAGCGGTAGCTTTGGCGGCCCCAGCTTAGGCTGCGTCCACCGAGGACGCGCTCGCGAATCCAGTGGAACGGCTTCGCCTGCGTGTACGGATTTTCGAAATCGTCGACGAACCAGTCCTGGTTCGATTCGCGGCAGGCGTAGCACAGGCTCTGAATGGGGCGGCGGCGCGCGATGAGGGGGGATTGGCCGAGATAGGGCAACTGCCACGGCTGCACGTGTTCGGTGAAATCTTTGGGAGTGATTTTAGGGCCGGCTTCGAGCAAGGCGACTCGCCAGCCGGCTTCGGTGAGGCGTTTGGCCGCCCAGCCGCCGGTGGCTCCGGAGCCGACTATGACGGCATCGAAGGGCTCTTTGGGAACCGAGATCTGGGGCATGCTTCTAGTTTACCCAGGAGGCTGGAATCAGGATTCAGGAGCCAGTTCGTCGAGGGCTTGGGCGAGTCTTTTCAGGCCTTCTTCGAGGGGGTCGGTTTCGCCGCCGATGCCGAGGCGGAAGTGGTCGGGCATTTCGAAATATTCGCCGGGGACGACGGTGGTTTCGTATTTTTCGCGCAGGATTTGGCACAGGCGCGCGACGCTTCCATGCTTCAGGCGCGGGAAAACGACGGTGCCGAAGGGGAAGCGGGGCGATTCGAGATCGGGGCGGGAATCGAGGAAGCGATGGAGGGCGGCGCGGTTGCGATCGAGGCGGGCGCGCACGTTTTCGCGGATGCGCGGGAGTTCCTGAAGCGCGATGATGCTGGCGCGTTCGGCCAAATGCGCGGGGATGACGCCGAACAGATCGTTGAGGCGCCACATTTTTTCTGCGAGTGGCGGCTCGGCTACGATCCAGCCACAGCGCAGGCCGCTCAGTCCATAAACTTTGGTGAGGCTGGAGGTGACGATGAACTGCTCGCCGAGCAGAGCGGCGGAGCGCGGCGCGCGCTCGAAGGCGGCGTCGAGATAGACTTCGTCGACGAGGACGCGCGGGCCGATTTGGCCGATGGCGCGGATGACGGATTCGTCGGCGAGGGCGCTCGAGGGATTGTGCAGATTAGCGACGACGATAAGTTTGGTTTGCGGGGTGACGGCGCGGCGGATGGCGTCGGGGTCGAGTGAGAAGGAGCATTCGTGGGTGCGGGGAAAGCGCTTGATTTCGGCGCCGATGTAGCGCAGGACGGCGAGGATCAGCTCGTAAGTGGGGTGCTCGACCAGGACTTCGTCGCCGGGTTGGAGGAGGGTGGCGAGGGCGAGATAGTTCGCCATGGAGGTGCCGCCGGCGGCGACGATGCGGTCGGGGGCGACCTGCGCGTGGGCGGCGAGGGCGCGCTGGAGGGGCTCATATCCATAGAAGCTGGGGCCGCTGATTTCGAGATCCTCGAGGGTGACGGGCAGGTCGCGAAGTTTCCAGTGGGCGACGCCGCTGGTGGCGAGATTATAGGTTGCCTTCGAGCGAAGTTTGGCCCAGGGCATGTAGTGCGAGCTCATTTTTTTCTCCAGATGAAATACGCGGGCACGCCGGTGCACAGAATCGCCAGGCCGATGGCGCTGTTGGCGGGATATTTGTAGACGGTGCCGGCGACCACCAGAAAACACGAGAGGACGAAGGCGAGGGTGGTGAAGGGATGGCCGGGCGCGCGGAAACCTTCGGACCGGGGCTTGCGGGCGCGGAAGACGATGAGGGAGATTCCGGTCATCCCGAACAGGATAAAGTCGACCGAGGTGACGTAGTTCAGAATCTGCTCATAGCGGCCGGAAACGGCGATGATCATGGCGATCACGCCCTGCAAGACGATGGCGACGACGGGCGCGGCGGTGCGCGGATCGATCCAGGCGACGCTGCGGAAAAAAAGGCCGTCATCGGCCATGGCGAAGTAGACGCGCGGCGCGGTGAGCATGCCCTGGCTGAGGAATCCGAGGGTGGAAATGGCGATTCCGAGAGCGATGAAGCGGGCGCCGTTTTCGCCGAGCGCGGCGCGCATCACGGCGGACGCGGGGGTGTGGGTGGCGGCGAGGCCAGCGGGGCCGAGCACGCGCAGGCACACGAAGCTCACCGAAACGTACAGCGCGATGACGCCGCAGACTCCGATGATGAGGGCGCGGGGAAGGTCGCGGGCGGAGTTTTTCATTTCCCCGGCGACGAAGCTGCTGGTCTGCCATCCGCCGTAGGCGAACACAACGGGAGTCATGGCGGCGCCGAAGG
>JASHWA010000161.1 GCA_030044325.1 Bryobacteraceae bacterium | reverse complement strand
GGCATGGGCGGCTGCGAATCCGGTTTCACCTATCCCGATCCCAAAGATCCGAACATCGTCTGGGCCACCTGCTACGGCGATGAAGTGACGCGCTGGGATGCGCGCACCAAGCTCGCGCGATCGGTGAGCCCGTGGCTGCACACGCTCGATTCGCCGCCCAACGACACCAAATATCGCTGCCACTGGACCGCTCCCATGGCGATCGACCCCTTCGATCACAACACCGTCTACTACGGCTGCCAGGTGATTTTCCGCACCTCCAACGGCGGCGATAGCTGGAACGTCATCAGCGACGATCTTTCGACGCAGGATCCCAAATACATCGTTCCCTCCGGCGGCGTCACCGGCGACAATCTCGGCCAGTTCTACGGAGAGGTCGTCTTCGCGATCGCCCCCTCCACGGTTCAAAAAGGTTTGGTCTGGGCCGGAACCAACGACGGCAAAATCTGGTACACCAAGGACGCCGCTGCTCAGAAAGCGCACTGGACCGACGTGACCAAAAACGTCAACATGCCGCCCCTGGGCACCATCACCAGCATCCAGCCGTCATTTTTCGACGCCGGGACTGCGTATATTTCCGTCGATTTTCACCTGATGGACAATCGCGATCCGTTCATTTATAAAACCACCGATTTCGGCGCCACCTGGACCAAAATCAGCGACGGATTGCCCAAGCACGAACTGTCGTACGTCCGCATCATCGCCGAAGACCCCAACGCCAAAGGGCTGCTGTTCGCAGGAACGGGCAACGCGCTCTACTATTCCACCGACGACGGCGCGCATTGGAGCAATCTGCAATCCGGCCTGCCGCATTCGCCGGTTTCCTGGGCCGTCGTGCAAAAACGTTTTCACGATTTGGTGGTTTCCACCTATGGCCGCGGGATCTATATCCTCGACGACATCACCCCGCTCGAACAAATGGCGAAGGGTGTCGGCGCGGATACCTCGGTCACCTTATTTACTCCCCGCGAAACCATGGAAATCGTCGGCGGAGGCCGCGGTTTCATCAATTACCAGGTCAAGAATCAACCCAAAGCGCCGGTGCAGGCGACCATCGTCGATTCCGACGGCCACGTGGTCCGCGATCTGCGCGCGGCCACTACGCACCCCGGCTTGAATCGCATTCAATGGGACCTGCGCTACAACCCGCCGAACCTGATCGAGCTGCGCACCACGCCTCCCGACAATCCGCACATCTGGGAAGAGCCGCGCTTCCGCGGCGCCGATTCGCGTCCCATTACGCATTGGGGCGCGCAGCAGGCCGAGGTAGGCCCGGTGGCCGCCCCCGGAAAATATTCCGTACGGCTGAAGGTCGACGGCGAAACCTATTCGCAGCCGATCGAGCTGGTGCGTGATCCCCACTCCACCGGCTCGGATGCCGATCTCGAAGCGAAAACGAAGTTCCAGCTTCGCATTCGCAGCGATATCGACAGCGTCTCCGGCATGGTCAACCAGATCGAGTGGATTCGCAAGCAGCTCGAAGATATGGAGAAGATGCTGCGCGCGGATCACAGCAAGGCGTCGCTGCTCGATTCGGTCGAAAGCATGGACAACAAGATGCAGACGGTCGAATACAAGCTGGTTTCGAAAGCGCTCACCACCAGCGACGACAAATGGTTCATCTCGGCGTACAAGACTTATTTCAACCTGATCTGGTTGAATGGTGAAGCCGGAACAGGAGCGGGGGACGTGGCCGGCGCGGCCGATTTCGGGCCCACGCAGACCTCGCGCGAGCTTCTCGACATGATCGAAAAGGATCTGAGCGCGGCCAGATCGGATTACCAGGCGCTGATGACTAAAGACGTCCCCGCGTTTAACAAATCGCTGGCCGCCGCGGGCATGACGCCTGTCGCCCCCAATAATTGAAACCCCGATAGTTGAAACGTCGCGGCGCGTAACGCGATCTGATCGTGTAGGTCCATGCCGGTCAATCAGGATCAGTCGCTCGCCGGGCAGATGGGAGAATTGCGTGAAGAAATCCGGCATCTGCGCGAAGAGCAGGAGCAACTTCGCAAGTCGCTCGCCTCGAACGGCCACGGGTCGCCCGCAGAATCTCCCCCCAAGCCTGAAGAGCCTGGGGAGACCAAACCGGAGCCCTTAAAACCCGGGCAGGCGAAACCTCAAGGCGAAAAAAAAGAGGAAGAACAGCCGAACCCTCCCATCAGGCAGCGCACCCGCGGATTCATCCGCCGGCATCCGATCGGCGCGCCGCTCGGGATCGTCGCGCTGATCGCGCTCGCGATCGGCGGATATTTTCTGCTGAGCTATTTCAACTCCTACGAGGACACCGACGACGCGCAGGTAAACGGGAATCTCGACCCCATCGGTTCGCGCATCGCGGGGACGGTCATCGCCGTGCATGTCGAAGACGACTACATGGTTAAGGCTGGCGAGGTTCTGGTGGAGCTCGACCCGCGCGATTACCAAGTTGCGGTGGAGCAGGCGCGCGCCGCTTATAATGAAGCGTTGCGCGGGATCACCGCCGTCAATCCCAACGTTCCGATCACCGTGACCAGCACCCAGACCACGGTTTCGACGACACAGTCCGAGGTGACCAGCGCCGACGCGGGCGTCGCGGCGGCCGAGCGCGATTACGACGCCCGCCTTGCGGACTTGAGCTCGGCCGAGGCGCAGAGCGCGAAGGCGCAGAGCGATCTTCGCCGCTATGCGCTGCTGGTCGGCAAGGACGAAATTTCTCGCCAGCAGTACGACGCCGCGGTCGCCGCGGCCAAATCGGATGCCGCGGCGGTCGATGCCGCAAACGCCTCGGCAAAGGCGTCGGAAAAAGCGCTCGACCAGCGCAGGGCGCAGCTCGCGCAGGCCCGGCAGCGGCTCAATGAAGCGCAGCTCAATGCCCCGCGCCAGATTTCCATCCAGCGCGCGGATCTTGCGGGTCGCCAAGCGGCCGCGGCAGCCGCAAAAGCGCAGCTCGATCAGGCTGAATTGAATCTTTCCTACACGAAAATCGTCGCGCCCGTTGACGGCGTGGTGGTGAGCAAATCGGCCGAGGTCGGCGCGAGACTGCAAGCCGGCGAACAGGTCCTTTCGATCAGCCGGGTCGACGACCTGTGGCTCACGGCGAACTTCAAAGAAACCCAGCTGAAGCGCATGCGCCCCGGCCAGTCCGTCGACATTCACGTGGACGCGCTCGATCAAACCTATCACGGCTACGTCGCCGACATGCCCGGCGCAACAGGCGAGCGCACCAGCCTTCTGCCTCCCGAAAACGCCACGGGAAATTTCGTCAAAGTGGTGCAGCGCCTGCCGGTGCGCATCAACTTGAAGCCCGGCGAGAACCAGGACCATCGCCTGCGCATCGGCATGTCATGCGAGCCGAAAGTCTGGTTGTAACGCTGTTGCACCTCACCGAACTCGTGTCTCTGAGGCGCGCCAGTATTGGAGTGCGTTGGTCGCCCCTTACGGAATCTCCGAAAATGTTCTAAATCACGTCGGCGAAACTTCTGCGCAGCCGGTGAAACCACGCGTGCCCCAGAATCGCCACCGCTGCGGATGCGACCCACAGCGCCGCCACCCCGCGCAGCGCGGGCGCCTGGTCCTGCAGGAAAATCGCACGATACCCGCGCACCAGAATGTAGATCGGATTCGCCGATAAAATGCGCACCACATCCGCGGGCACGCTCGACCAGCTCGCTTCGGGATAGCAGATCGGCGTCAGGAAAAACCACAGCGTCAGAACGAATCCGATGATCGCGCCCAGGTCGCGCATGAAAATTCCCAGCGCGGCGAGAAACCAGCACAATCCCGCGGTCAGCAGCAGCTGCGGAACGATCAGGACCGGCAGCCATACCACGGCGAGCGGAACCGTGTGGCGCGCGGCGAGCAATCCAACCAAAAAAATCGCCAATCCGAAAATTTCCGTCACCGCGCCTGAAATAACAAGATTCGCCGGTAATGTTTCGAGCGGAAAGACCAGTTTCTTGACGAAATTCCGGTGCTCCACGATCACGTACGGCGCACGCCCCACGGCTTCGGAAAACGCGAGCCACGGCAGCATCCCGGCCAGAAAATACAAAACGTAGCCGACCCCCGACGCGTCCGCTCCGAACCTCTGCTTGAGCACCACGCCGAACAGGAACGCATAGGTTCCCATCAGCAGCAGCGGATTCAGAAACGTCCACAGCGCGCCGGCGAAGCTGCCGCGGTAGCGCGCCAGAATATCGCGCCGCACCATGGAGCGGATCAACTTGCGATTGCGCCACAGGCTGCGCGGCGGATAGCTGAACGCCTTGGGAATCGCCCGCAGAAACCGCTCGCGCGCCATCGCGGACGCGCTGGTCACGCGCGGAGCGCTCATCTCCACCGCGCCTCCGCTCACCCGCGCGTCGATCAGAATGAATCGCGACCGGTCCTCCACCGGCGCCACCTGCACGCGATACGGCCCGTCCTCTTGGGGCAACGCGATGCTCATCTCGACTTTCCGATCGTCGAGCTTCTGCCATTCACCCTCGAACAGAAACGCGCCCGTCGACGGATCGTAAATCTGCCACCCGGTCACGCACGGCGAATCGAGATGAAAGCGCAGGCGGATTTTCCCGTTTTCGATCTCACCCTGAATGGCGCTGAACACGGGCATGCCTCAAGCATACAGCCAGCCCGGATAACGTTCCTTCACCGGGCCCTGCTTGCGGCCCACGGCATAGATTCCGTCGCCGCGATGCTCGCGCGGGAGAATGTAACGGTCGAGCAGGTGCTCCACCCAGCTCAATTCCGGCTTGGGCGCTTCGCGAAACGCACCGGTTTCGAGAAGCGTCACTTCGAAACCGGAATTTTCGAGCAGCGCCTTGACCTCGTTGGGCGTGTACTCGCGCGCGTGCCGCGCCTCCACTTCCCCCGATTCGCGCGGCCGGATGTAGGCGGGAAACAGCATGGGATGAAATCCCTGTAAAATTCCTGCGACCGCGCGCAGCGAGGTGATATTCGGGGTGGTGAGCACCAGGTGTCCGCCGGTCTTGAGCACGCGATGGATCTCCATCATCATGTGCATCGGATCGTTGGGCAGGTGCTCGATCAGCTCGCAGCACAAAATCGTCGAAAAATATTCGTCTTTATACGGAAATTCGTCGCACTCCGCGTCAAACAGATCGATCTTGCATTCGAAATGTTCACCGGACTCGGAAGTCGCCGAGCGATCGTCCACCCGCCCTTTCGGCCCGTAATAGCATCCGCGCACTTCGCCGTAGCCCAGCTTGCTCTTGAGCGCCGGCGTGATGTGCAGATACGCGCCCATCTCCAGCACGCGATCCTCTTCCCGGCCCGGCGGCGTGATCGCCAGCGTCCGTTCCAGGCGCGTCATGTGCGTTTCGACGTAGCCGCGCGATCCGTCGTCTTGACGCGTCCATCCCGCGATGTATTCGGCCGCAACCGGCGGTTCAGGCGTAGGCTCGGGCGCCGGCGGCGGTTCGACTTCTGCCGGCTCCGGAGCGCGCCATTCGCGGCCCTCCACAACCGCCTCCAGGAAATCGCGGTAGCGCCGCGCCACCGATTCCCAGTTGCATTCGCGCTCCACCCATTTTCTTGCGCGCGCGCCCAGCGCCTGCGCGACCTCCGGTCGCGAGATCAGAACATTCAGGTACTCGAAAATCGCGTCTTCTTCACTCGCATCCACCGGCGCTTTCAGACAAATTTCATCCGGATATTCGCGAAACGATCCGACGTCGGAGACCACCACCGCTTTTCCCAGTCCCAACGCACGCAGCAAAGTGCCGGAGCTTTCCCCCACCGTCGGATAGCGCAGGTTCAACACCATATCGCACGCGCTGATGTAGCCGTTGAAATCCTCGATGGGCGCGAATCCGATATGACGCACCGCCGCCGACAATCCCATGGACCGGATCATTCCCTGGAGCGGCAGTTCCGGATGAACCTCGCCCACCAGAATCATGCGCGCGTCCGGAATCACGCGGAGCAATCTGCGGAAAGCCCGCAGCGATTCCGCAATGCGCTTGTACGGCTTCAAAAATCCGAAAATCCCGGCCAGCGGAGTCGCTTCCGTAAGCCCCAGGCGCGTCCGGTATGCGAGCCGGTCGCCGTCGATGAGCCACGCACCGTGCGGGATTTTCGCGACGGGGCAGCCGAATCCGCTCGCGCGCAGTGCGCTTTCCACCGACGCGCTGTGCACGATCGCCGCCCGCGAGCGCGACAGCACGCGCTTCATCATCGGAATCTCGTAATCCGGCGGGCGCTGGATCGTGCGGACGTATTCCGCCGCGTAGCGCTGCGCCTCCGCGCCCGCGTCGAACTCCACTTCCTTGAGATACGCGTCCCAATCCCCGCGAACGATGGTCAGATGCGCGATCAGGTGATGCAGATTCGCCTCATGCATCACCGCCACGCCGGGATGCTCCAGCGCCGCTTCATACGCGAACGCGTGATGCGGATTATTTCCCAGCTGATAAACCGCAATGTCGTAATCCGCCGGATCGAATCGCACCGGTTTTTCCGAAAATGCCTCCACCTTTGCGATCTTCGAAAGCGGTTCAAGCAGCGCGGCCGAATAATCCGCGATGCCGCTCGGAACCGGCGGCAAAGGAGAAAAAAACGCGATCCGCATCAGCGGACCAGCTCCACGCTGAAGGTCCCCAGGGCGAGCGGGAGCCGCGCCAGAAGCGGCGTCCGCGCCGCATCGCGCGAGAAGAAAATTTCCACGCTGATGTCGCTCGACGGACCTTTAATCGTCGCGACGATGCGATCCGCCTCGACGCTCTGATCGCCGACTTTGATGGTCTGCGTTCCCGTGAAGTCCAGCCGCACGTCGTAGTGAGCGCCGAAAACCACCTGCTGCTCGGCCGCCAGCCGCCCCTCGGCGAGCTCGTTGCGCACGAATTGAATGTAGCTGAACGCATCGCGCGCGCAGGAGGAAACCGAGCTGTCTGATTTGCCGCCGTTGGCCGTCTCGCGCGTGATGGAATGATCCGCCTGGTCAAAAGTCGTCTTTTCCTCGCTGCTATGACTGCCATGGACGAATTTCTTGCTTAGCGAAATTCCGCACAGATCCGGATTCGCGACGGCATGGTAGTCATCCCGCACCGAATAGCCCGGAATTCCAGCGTCGATGTCCAGCGTGAAGTTCCAGTTGCCCGCGCCCTTTTCGCCCGGCGCGCGGGAACTGTCGAGCGTGGCTTCGCCCAGGCTCAATCCGCTCGGCCAGTTGATCGTGTAATGCAGCGATTCAGCGGATGCGCAGATGGTAAGGAAAAAAAACAGCGAACATTTCATGAAGTGGCACTATGAAGTCATGCCGGCCTTCATCACGGCCGGCTTCTTCACTTTAGTGTACTCCGCGCCCGCAACTTCGTAATACACCTCGAGCGTCCGTCGCGCCGCCTGCTCCCAGCTGAACTGCGCCGCGCGCTGGATCCCCAGCCGCTCCATGCGCGCCCGCAGCTCCGGATCGAGCAGAACGTCCGCCATCGCGCGCATCATTTCCTTGACCGAATGCGGATCGAACAGGATCGCCGCGCCGTCGGCGACTTCCGGCATGGCCGAAACGTTCGAGCAGCTCACCGCCCGCCCGCACGCCATCGCTTCCAGAATCGGCAATCCGAATCCTTCATAAAACGACGGGAACACGAACAGATCGCAGGCACCGTAAAGATGGACCAGATCCTCGTCATCCACGAAGCCGGTGAAGTGCACGCGGTCGGCGGCGCGGCTCTTCTTCACCATGCGATGCAATTCCTTGCTCGACCAGGTCTCCTTGCCCACGAACACCAGGTGCTGGCGAATCTGCGGACGCGCCTCGAGCAGCGCCTCAAACGCACGCAGCAGACCCAGGTGATTCTTGCGCGGCTGAAGATCGCCCACCATCAGCACGAATGGCCACCCGATCCCGAACTTGCGCTCCACCATCGCCGAGGCAACCTGCCGCTCCACCGGACGAAACACCGGAGACGCCGCGTTCGGAATCACCACCACCTTGCGCTCATCGATGGAGTAGTGGCGCAGGATCGCGTTGCGCGAAAATTCGCTCGGTGTGAGCACCCGCGCCGCGGCTTCCACCGTCCGCTTCACCGTGATGCGAAGCTGCGTCGCGCGGAAGCGCGTGAAGTATTGCGGATGCTCCAGGTAGCTCACATCGTGAACGCTCGCCACCAGCGGAACGTTACAGAAAACCGGTCCCGTGTATTGCACATGCAGCAGCGCCGGACGATCCTTGCGCAGCCGCACCGCCAGATCCAGGCCCAGCCGGCGAAAGGGATTTTCAGAAACCGGGAGCGTCCGGAAACGCTCCGGAATTTCATTCGCTACGTGCGGTCTCGATAGATACGCGATAAAGTCGTTGGCGCTGTCCAGCCGCGCGAAATAATTCAAAAGATTTCGGATATAGACTTCATTTCCGGTGAGGTGACAGCCAATGGCGTGTGCGTCAACCGAGAATCGCATGTGCGAGCTTTCAGTATAGCGGCTTAGACCGGCCGCGAGTGTCGTACTAACCGTGACGTTTCTGCTGTCCCGCCCGTTGACCGTCCTGCAACCTAAACCCTTGACCACGCGCTAAGTTCCGCGATTTAGCCCAAGCAATCGCCTCGCCTAACGCCGTTCCGCCCGATTTTCACCCGAAATCCCCCGTCCGGGAGGTTACTCTGTCTCCAGAGACAAACTGTTGAAACCGCGTGGAGCGTTGGAGTGGGCAGAACCGTCTGTCCCCTTTTTCAGCAACCTCCACGCGATCGACCAAGACGAGTAGAATCTACCGGGGCCGAAACGCGAGGAATGCCGCGATTCCCACCAGCACGGCCAATGCGGCCAGGATCCCCAAAAACAGCCACAGCAGCGCCTTGGCGGCGGTAGGCAAAAGTCTGCGCCGTGGCTCAAGCGCTTCAATTTCAATGCTCGCGTTGAGCAGGCTCGAATTCTGCGGCGGTCCCGTTCGCATCGGCGCGGCCGGCCCATTCAGATTTGTAAGCTGAGCTTCGGGAGCCGGCGGCGCGGCCGAAAACAACGGCGCCGGCACGTGGCTCGCTTGAACCGCCGCGGCCGAGAACGCCGCCGGACCCATGATCGCCGGCGGAGGCGCAGCCCGAGGGGGTGCGGCGGCTGGAGCCGGCGCGGCATCGAACAGCGCATAAAACTGTTCGTCGATCGTCGGAGGCCGCACCGCAATCGGCGGCGCACCCCGCGCGTTCGCGGTGACCCACTCGCGAAAATCCGCGTACCCGGCGAGCCGGTCGGTCACGATGTATGGCAGCCCGCGCGATTCGCCCCGATCGAGCACCCTCCGGCGCTCGGCGTCCGGAAGCCGGTCGATCATGCTCAGCAGCGGCGCGGTTTCCGGCGTGTACCCGACCGTGAAAAAATGCACCTGCACCGGCCGCGCGGTGGCGATTTCCCGCGCGTGATAGGTCTGGATGGGGCCCTCCCTGCGGAGTTCCAACAGCTCGAATCGCTCCAGGCTCACCATGCTATTATCACTCTCCGATGCTCGACCGGACTACAACCCTGCTCGGGCAGCGTGGGACAGCCGGTCTTGCTGTCTTTGCCGGCTGCTTCTGGTCTGGACGCACAGAGCGGTCCCGCAGCGCATCGCGATTACGCGAGGCCACGCGCGCTTGACAGCCGCCGGCGTCAGGCTGCGGGTTCCGCGGGAAAACACGCCGGCGCATTCACGGCTATAAATAAAGTATGTGCAGGAGCATCAAAGTGCTGCGCCGCCCGGCCGAGCCCGCCACCAGCGACGAAATTTCCGCCGCCGCCCTCCAATTCGTGCGCAAGGTGAGCGGATTCAGAAAACCGTCGCGCACCAACGAAAAAGCGTTCGATGCGGCGGTGCTCGAAATCGCCGGTTCCGTCGAACGTCTGCTCGCCTCCGTCGGCGAAACCAACCGCGCCAGTACAAGCCCCGTGCGCAAGCGCGGGGGTGATGAAGGCCCGGCTTTCGCGTCTAAACCAGCACCGTAAACGCGTTCTCCACGCGCTCCACCGGACGGTACAGCGTGTCGCGCTCCACCGGCTCCCGCCCGGCCTCGCGAATCAGCCGCAATAACTCGCCCCGCCGCAGATTTTGCGCCGTGGTCGCGCCCGCGTCGTGATAGATTTTCTCCTCCACCACCGTTCCGTCCACGTCGTCCGATCCGAACCTCTGCGCGATCTGCGCCACTTTGGGCGTCATCATGATCCAATACGCCTTGATGTGCGGAACGTTATCGAGCATCAGGCGCGACACCGCGATCTCGCGAATATCGGCGAATCCGGTAGTGCTCGAAATGTGCTCAAGCGGCGTGTTCGCCGGATGAAACGCCAGCGGAATGAACGTCACCAGACCGCCCGTTTCGTCCTGGAGCGCGCGCAGCTTCAGCAGGTGATCCACGCGATCCTCTTCCGTCTCGATGTGGCCGTAGAGCATCGTGCAGTTGGAATGCAGCCCCATCTGGTGCGCCGTGCGCGCGATCTCGATCCACTGCTCGCCCGTGATTTTGTGATCGCAGATGATGCGCCGCACGCGATCCGAAAAAATCTCCGCGCCTCCGCCGGGAAGCGAATCCATCCCCGCCTCTTTCAAGCGCTCCAGCACCTCGCGCGGCGTGATTTTCGCGCGCTGCGCCAGATACCCGATCTCGACCATGGTGAACGCCTTCAGATGCACCTGCGGAAAGCGTTCTTTCAACCCGCGCAGCATGCGGCAATACCAGTTGAGCGTCAGTTCCGGATGCAATCCTCCGACGATGTGAAATTCGGTCACCGCTTCCGACCATCCCCGCCCCGCCGTATCCCACACCTGCTCGAGCGACATCGTGTAGGCTTTCGGATCCTTCGCCTTCTTGCCGAATGCGCACAGCTTGCAGCTCGCCACGCACACATCGGTCGGATTGATGTGGCGATTGACGTTGAAATACGTCACGTTCGCGTGCTTGCGCTCGCGCACCAGGTTCGCCATCCAGCCCACGCCCAGC
>JASHWA010000160.1 GCA_030044325.1 Bryobacteraceae bacterium | reverse complement strand
CTTCGCCGGGGTACGGTTGTTCGTTGCCGCCGTTGAAAAAATAGGTCACGTGGGCGTATTTTTCGGTTTCGGCGACGCGGAGGTTTTTCATGTTGTGTTGCGCAAAGACGTTCGCGAGGATATTGTCGGGATGCTCGCGCGCAAGCACGAAGGGGACCGAAAATGTTTTATCGTATTCGGTCATGGTGGTGAAGTGGAGCTGCAGATCGGATTCGGAGAGGATCTTGGTCATCTCGCGTCCGCGGTCGGCGCGGAAGTTGAAAAAGATGCAGGAATCCTCGGGACGGATGCGGCACACCGGCTCATTGCGGGCGTCCACGATGACGACGGGCTCGATGAATTCGTCGGTGACGCCGCGTTCATAGGATTTCTTCACGGCGGCAACGGGATCGGCGGCTTTTTCACCCACGCCATCGACCATGGCAGTGCGGGCGCGCTCGATGCGATCCCAGCGCTTGTCGCGATCCATCGCGTAGTAGCGGCCGGCAATGGTCGCGATGCGTCCGACGCCGATGCTGCGCATCTGTTTTTGGAGAGCTTCGATGAATCCGGCTCCGCTTTCGGGCGGCGTGTCGCGGCCGTCCATGAAGCAGTGGACGCAGACATCGGTAAGACTCTCGCGTTTCGCCATTTCGAGCAGCGCGTAGAGATGCGTGTTCATCGAATGGACGCCGCCGTCGCTCACGAGGCCCATCAGGTGCAGGCGATGGCCGCGCGCGGCGCGCATCGCGTCGAGCAGCACGGGATTGTCAAAAAATTCGCCGGACGAGATCATCAAGTCCAGGCGCGTGACGTCCATGTGAATGACACGGCCAGAGCCGATGTTGAGGTGCCCGACTTCGCTGTTGCCCATTTGCCCCGGCGGCAATCCGACGAACGGCCCCGAGGTCTGGATCAGCGTGTGGGGATATTCGCGCAGCAGGCGATCGTAGTGCGGCTTGCGCGCCGCGGCGATCGCGTTGCCTTCGACCGACGGCGAGTAGCCCCATCCGTCGAGAATGGTGAGCACCAGCGGCCGGCCGCGCATCATTGTTGAAACGCCTTCCAGGCGGGCTTAAACGCTTTGCGCCCGGCGAACTTTGCAGCCGGGCCGAGCTCTTCCTCGATGCGCAGAAGCTGGTTGTATTTCGCGATGCGATCGGTGCGGCTGAGCGAACCGGTTTTGATCTGGCCGGCGCAGGTGGCGACCGCCAGATCGGCGATGAAAGGGTCTTCCGTTTCGCCGGAACGGTGCGAAATCACCGCAGTGTAGCCGGCGTCCGCGGCCATGCGAACGCACTCCAGCGTTTCGGTCACCGTGCCGATCTGGTTCAGCTTGATCAGAATCGAATTGGCGATGCCGCGCGCGATTCCCTTGGCGAAAAGCTCGGTGTTGGTGACGAAAATATCGTCGCCGACGAGCTGAATTTTCGAGCCCAGGCGCCTGGTGAGCAACTCCCATCCGTCCCAGTCGAACTCCGCCATGCCGTCTTCGATCGAAATAATCGGATATTGACGCACCCAATTGTCCCAAAAGGCGACCATTTGTTCGGAATTGCGCTGGCTTTTATCGGATTTCTTGAAAATATAGCGACGGGAATCCTGATCGTAGAATTCGCTGGCCGCGGGGTCGAGCGCGATGCCGATATCTTCGCCGGGCTGATAACCGGCCTCGGTGATGGCCTCCAACACCGCTTCGATGGCTTCCTGGTTCGACTTGAGATTGGGCGCGAAGCCGCCCTCATCGCCGACCGCGGTGGAATAGCCGCGCTTCTTCAAGACTTTTTTGAGCGTATGAAAAACCTCCGCGCCCCAGCGCAGCGCTTCGGAAAACTTGGGTGCGCCGTAAGGGACGATCATGAACTCCTGCGGGTCCACGCTGTTGTCGGCATGCGCGCCGCCGTTCAGAATATTCATCTGCGGAACGGGAATCAGATTCGCGGAAATTCCGCCGATGTAGCGATACAGCGGCATCTGATAAGACGCCGCAGCCGCGCGGGCTGAAGCCATCGAAACGGCCAAAATCGCGTTGGCTCCCAGCCTGGCCTTGTTGGAGGTTCCATCGAGCTCGATCATCAAACGGTCGATGGCGGTTTGATCGGACGCATCCATTCCGCAAACCTGCGGCGCGATGGTTTTTTCGACGTTTTCGACGGCTTTGCGCGTGCCTTTGCCCTGGTAACGCGCGTTGTCGCCGTCGCGAAGCTCGACCGCTTCATGTTCGCCCGTGGAGGCGCCGGAGGGGACGGCAGCGCGTCCGCGGGAGCCATCGGAAAGAAAAACTTCGGCCTCGACGGTGGGATTGCCGCGAGAATCCAGAATTTCACGTGCGCTAATTTTTGTGATCTCCATGAGCTTTCAGGTTATGACGCGGGCTCGGGGCAGGGCAAGAGGTGAGAGTTTTTATGCGCGCCACTCACTATATCGGTTGACGCTGTATGATTTAAAGGAGACGATTCGATGGCGGACAGCCAATTTGTGACCAGGACGGAGCTGAAAGAAGAGCTTACGTTGTTCAAAACGGAGCTCAAGGCGGAGCTCGGGGCAGAACTGCGGGCTGAGTGGAGAGCGGATATGGCCGAGATGGAGGAGCGTCTCAGCCAGCGTTTCCAGGGCGGGCTCGACGCTTGCGAACAGCGCATGATCGACACCATGCGCGAACTGCTCGATGATCGCGAGACTCGCCTTCTGAACGCGTTTTACGGCTGGGCGGAAGGTACCGGCCAGCACCTGCGACAAATCGATGTCAATGAAGCCTCGCTCAACACGCGCGTCGCCTCCCTTGAAAACCGCGTGTTTGAAGTTGAGAAGCGTTTGATGAATCTTCCGCCCACCGCCTGAATTCAGTTCGCCGGCTCGAGCACAATTCTCTCTTCCGTCGCGGCTTCCACTGCTTTTCTTGAAAACGGCATGGGATGATATTTGCCCGCGACCCAATCTTCCAATAAATCGCGATAATGTTTGCTGTGCGGATCGCCGGATTCGCCGGGCGCGTTGGTCATCATCGATTTGTCCCAATCGGACAAATCCAAAATTTCGCGAAACGTCGCGCCGGTTTCGCCGGCTCTTCCGCCCGCGGCATTGACGGTGTCGGCATCGCCGGGCCGCGTGGTGGCGGGCAGATTCAACGCATCGGTATTCAAGGGATGACGCCAATGCATGGTGTGGGCGACGCTCCATTTCCACTCGGAGGGATTGGGGATGCGCTTGTGCAGATCGGCGAGAGCGCGATCGAGAGAACGCTCCAGCGCCTGCGGGTTGGGCTTCCGCTCGAGCGAATCCAAGATCATTGCGAGATTCAACTGGCCATGCCAGTCGGGGAAAACTTCGGGCGATAAGTACGTGGTCCACATCTCGTAGACCAGCGCCGCGCGCGAATCGGGCGTCATGCGCGCGTCCCAGTTTAGGAATTCTTCGACAATGAGCTGGTTGCGGCGCCGCGGCGACCTTCGCACGATGGCTTGCAGGCGCTGTGCGGGGAGGCTCAGGACGTCGTACTGCATGCGCTCGAAATCGGCGACCGAAAATTTCTTCGGCTCGCCGAGCATCTGGCGAACTCTTTCGACGCGAAACGGCGCGGCCCATTCATAGGCGATCTGGTGTTGATAACCGGGCGGCAGAATATTGTTGTTCGAGGTCGCGATGAAGTGCTGAGCGGGATTGTAGGCTTGGGGAAGTTCGGAAACGGGAAGAAAACCGCTCCATTCGTATTCGCCGGTGTCGCCGGGGACGGGGAGCAATCCGGTCCAGTTTTTGCGAATGGGACTGAAACCCGCGGCGATCCAGCCGATGTTGCCGGAGGTGTCGGCGTACGCCATATTTTCGGAGGGGACTTTGAATCTGGCCATCGCCGCGAGAAATTCCTTCCAGCTTTTCGCGCGCGAAAAAGAAAGCGCCGAAAGATATCCCGCGCCGCCCGGCTCGGCTCCCACCCATTTGAGCGCGTAAGCCACATGACGCGCGCGATCTTCATAAAGGATGGGGCCGTGCTGCGTATAGCGCAGTTCCACGGTCACGGGCCGCGCGCCTTTCACCTCAATCTGCTGACGTTCTATTTCGATTGGTTTCCATGTGTTTGTATATAAATATTGATCCGAATTCGACGGATTTATCTTCTCTATATATAAGTCCTGCTGATCGGTTCCGACGATGGTGAGGCCGAACCCGATCTTTTCGTTGTGTCCGATCGCAATTCCCGGGAGCGCGGGCTCCCCGGCGCCCATGACGTCCCATCCCGGCGCGACTAAGTGCACTGTTTTACGCAAGCTGGGCAGCTCGATCGCGCGGTGCGGATCGTTTGCGAGCAGGGGTTTCCGGGTCGCGGTCATGGCGCCGTCAAGCACCCAGTTGTTGGAGCCGAAGAATCGCACGCTGTCAAGCACGGAGCGGTAATCCGCAAGAATACGGTCGGTAGTGTTCTGAATATCGGTTCCGGCCGGCACGATTAAATGCACAAATGGATCAAGCGGCGCGTATTTCTCGACTCGATTTGTACCAAATGCCGAGATTTCTTCAGAAAGCAGGACCTCCTGTGTCACATTCGCCGTCATTCCCAGGCCGGCGACGCGCGAAACGACGTCTTCAGGCGTCCAGAGGCCCGGATCGTAGCCGGCGATGCGAAATTCGAGCGGGCGGGTTTTGAGCGACCTTATATATGCGTTGATCCCGTTCACAAAGGCGCCTACGATTTCACGCGCATCGGGCGCGTAGCTGGTCCATTCCTTGGACCAGTCGCCGCGAAAGCGGACCAGGCGCGCGATGCGGTCGCGAGCGATCGCCGACGGCCCCAGAACCTCGGCGAGCTTGCCGGTTCCCTCGCGGCGCCACAGGTCGATCTGAAACAAGCGGTCTTTCGCCGTGATCCAACCCTGCGCGAAGAACAAGTCGGCGGAATTTTGCGCGTAAAT
>JASHWA010000159.1 GCA_030044325.1 Bryobacteraceae bacterium | reverse complement strand
CCCAGCTATTACTTCCAGTCCTACACGTCGATCACCACCGCGCACGTGCGCTTCTACAATTACGGAATCTATGCACAGGATGAGTGGGCCATCAAGCCCAGCCTCAAGTTGACGTATGGAATTCGTCTGGACCGCAGCGGCAATCCGACGTGCATCGACAACTGCTACAACAACCTGACTTCGGCGTTCACCGGTTCGACATTCAACACCAACCCCAATGAACCCTACGACAAAGTGATCAATACGGGACTTTCGCAAGCCTATTACGGGGTCGATACGCTCGTTCCGCAGCCGCGCATCGGCCTGGTGTGGAGTCCCAAGAACATGGGCGGCCTGGTGATCCGGACCGGAATGGGCATGTTCGCCGATTTGAGCCCGGGATTCCTGGTGTCGAACATTTTCGCGAACGCTCCTTATCCATACACCTCCGTGATCGGCCTGGTGAACAGCACCAACGTGGGCCCACAGACCTCGGCCGCGGCGACGTCGCAGTTCCAGGTGTTCAAGAGCGGGTTCCAGGCGGGCGACAACCTGGCGCAACTGCAAGCGGTCGACCCGGTGTTCAGCGCACCGAACTACTTCTCGATTCCGCAACACTTCGCGACTCCGGAGGTGATCAAGTGGAGCTTCGAGCTTGAGCAGCCGCTGGGCAAGAAGAACGTGCTGATCGCCACCTATAGCGGCAATCACGGGTACAACCTGCTGGCTCTGAACGGATTCGCCAATGCGTACAACGCCAGCGGCCAGACCTTCGCCGGCCTGCCCACGGCGCCGCGTGACGCGATGTTCACCGGTGTCACGCAGCTCACCAACAACAACGTTTCCAACTACGACGGGCTCACGGTGCAGTACAAGCGGGCGCTCGGTTACGGGTTCTCCGGACAGGCGGGGTACACGTGGAGCCATGCCTTGGACGACATCTCCAACGGCGGCGCGGGCGAGTTCTACAACGGCTTCAGCTCGCTGACCTCGCAGGTCGGCCCGCTCGCTTCGATGAGCTATTCGAACGCCGATTACGACATCCGGAGCAGCTTTGTGGCGGACTTCCTGTGGAACATGCCTTTCAAGACGTCCAGCAAGGGGCTGGACTACCTGGTCCGGGGATGGGTTCTTTCAAGCAAGTTCTACTTCCGCACCGGAACGCCGTTCAGCATCGTCGATCCGTTCCTGGCCGGCGAGCTGGGCGGAGGTTCGATTAGCGGAACCATGCTGGCGCAATATATCGGACACGGCGCGCTTCCGCACTCCTGCGGCGCCAACGCAGTGGACGTCGCATGCTTCACCGACTCTCAGTTCGCGGGCGCAACCAGCGAGACCGGGTTCGGCAATCTGGCCCGCAATGCGCTCTACGGCCCGAACTACCAGGACATCGACAGCTCGCTCTATAAGCGCTTCCTGATCACTGAGCGCATGTACTTCCAGCTCGGCGTAAGCGCGTACAACCTGTTCAACCATCCGAACTTCGCGCCGCCGAACCACAACGTGGGCTTGCCCGGATTCGGCCTGATCACCGGCGACGTTTCGCCGCCCACCAGCGCCTACGGCGCGTTCCAAGGCTCGGCCGTTTCGGGCCGCGTGGCCGTGCTGAACGGCAAGTTCGTTTTCTAAATCGTCGACAAGAAAAGACCCGTTCCGTGCGTTTTGTTGGCGGAACGGGTCTTTTTGCGTCCGGGGAAACGAAATCCAAAAAACATGCCTGTGGCGCAACGCGTTTTCGCCGGGTCGCGTCTGTAGAGACATGCTTCGAAAGCTGGCGATCGCCCCGTTTTTGGTGGTTTCCCTCACCTTCGCGCAAAGCCCGGCGCCCAAACCGGCGCCCGATCCGAACACGCAGTTCATGGAAGAAGTGATGCACACCGCGGAGGCGGTTCACGGTCTGGTGAAGAGCATGAATCTTCAAAAAGCGCTCGGCGCGGGGACCGTGTATCCTCCGGGAGATCCCCGCTCGCTGCAGCGCACGGCCGATTTCATGGGCGTGGGCGCGGGCGTGGGGATGGCGCTCGGCGAGATGTTGCACAACCCGCACGGCGGCGAGCGCAACGAAATCATCGGCGCGGCAGCCGGCGGCGCGGGCGGACTTCTGGTCGACCAGCTTCTGCGCCGTCAGGCCGAAAAATCGCAGCCAGCGCCGGCCGGGCAACATTAGCCGAACGCGCGACCTGACGGTCGCGCCTCAAGTCGCTCGCGGGGCTTTGTTCAGTCCGTCGACTGTGCAACGCTCGCGTTTTCACAGGTGCCTGACACGTGCGTTGACCGCTTCCCTTGGTCGCGGCTCACTGTTCCCCGAGCCGCGACCGGAGGAAGCGGTTTAAAACAAGTCAACGCAGCTTTCAGGCAGTACCCCTCAGGTCGCGCGCTGCCGTGGCGAAGTATACTCTTCTGAAGGAGAGATCGTAAATGACCAACGAGGAAATGGATCGACAGCAAGATTTAGGACGGCGCGACTTTGTGGCGATGTCGGTGGCCGGCGGCGTGGTTGCGGCGGCGGGAACGGCTTCCGCGGCGGTGGAGGTGGTCGAGAAAGACGTGGAGATCAAGACTCCCGACGGAACCTGCGACGCCGCGTTCTTTCATCCGAAAAGCGGCTCTCATCCGGGTGTGATCATCTGGACGGACGCCTTCGGGCTGCGGCCTTCGATGCGCGGAATCGGGAAGCGGATCTCGGCGGAGGGTTATTCGGTGCTGGTGCCGAATCCGTATTACCGCAAAGGCAAGTCTCCGATGTGGACGGACGCGTCGGGATTCAGTTTCGCGAACCAGGAGGACCGGGCCAAGCTCAATCCGCTGATGGCTTCGATCGGCGCTGACGGCGCCGCGGAAACGGACGCGGTGGCCTACGTCGAATGGCTCGATTCGCAGAAGCAGGTGAACAAGAACAAGAAGATCGGCACGCAGGGATATTGCATGGGCGGTCCGCTGGTGATGCGAACGTGCGCGGCGGTTGCGGATCGCATCGGTGCGGGCGGGTCGTTCCACGGCGGCGGACTGGTTACCGGGAATCCCAACAGCCCGCATCTGCTGGTTCCCAAGATCAAGGCGCGGATGTATTTCGGCATTTCAGCCAACGACGATCCCAAGCAGGAAGGCGACAATAAATGGAAGGCGCTGCGCGACGCCGCGGCGGAGTCCCACCTGGTCGCCGAGTTCGAAGTGTACAAATCGC
>JASHWA010000158.1 GCA_030044325.1 Bryobacteraceae bacterium | reverse complement strand
ATATCCAAAAGATAGGCCCTGGCTCGCCCACGCCTCGATAAGCGTCGGAAGCTCGTCGAGGGCATCGATTGAATTTTCGACATCAGCGTTCCTGCTTCCGCGATAGGAGCCGCTAACCGATCAACGAGCTCTCCCAGACGCGCGAGAGGAGTGCTTTGAGCTGAGCGAAATCCTTGGGCCCAAGCTTTGCGCGCCATTCGTGTTCAATGTCGCGCAGTATCTCGTGGATCTTTGCGTACACCGCGTGTCCGCGTTTGGTAAAGTGGACGACTCGCGCACGGCCCTCGTCAGGTGCGTCGTTCCGGACGAGGTAGCCGAAATCTTCGAGGCTCCCGAGCAGCCGGTTCATCGCCTGCTTGCTCATGCCGGCGCGCTCGGCAAGAGTGCCTGGTCGAGCCCCGTCCGGACCCGGGAACTGAAGGACCGCCATGTGCGGCATGCTGAGCTCGTCAAACCCCGCTGCATTGAGCTCCTTGATGATGCGACGTTGGATGGCCTGAGCCGGAACACGCAGCAGGGCGCCGATCAGCATATCCTTGGTGGCTACAGGTGAATTTTTTTCTGACGAAAGCCTTGACATAGTAGTAAACACAGTTTACCATAGGAAACAGTAAACGGAGTGTACCAGGAGAAGACCATATGACACAACAGCCTGTCAACCTTACCGTGAATCCTTCCGACGAGACCATCCGCCTGGGGCCTCTCACGGTGCGCTTCTTGCTCACCGGGAACAACTCGGCCGGCAGCATCGCGGCGTTTGAGGTCATGGTTCCGGCCGCGGAGCGCCTGGGGGCGCCGGCCCATAGCCATGACCACTATGAAGAGACCATTTACGGTCTCGACGGAGTGCTGACCTGGACCGTGAACGGAGAGCCAATTGACGTCGGGCCGGGGCAGGCGCTGTGCATTCCGCGCGGCGCTATCCACCGGTTCGATAATGATCGAACCCTCGACGCGAGGGCTCTCTGCGTGATTACGCCAGCGGCGATTGGCCCGCAATATTTTCGGGAGGCCGCGGAGGTGGTCAACGCGGCGGCTGGAGGCATTCCGGACCGCGTAAAGATGGCCGAGATTATGCGCCGGCACGGCCTGACACCGGCGCCCCCTCCGCCGCATGCGTAGTGGCCGACGATGCATCAGGGCACGATTCGCGTATCGGCGGTTGCCTTGGGAAGGTTCGCAGACCGTCCTCCCATTACTCACCTTGACAACAGAAGGAGATTACCCTAATGAGTGACACCACAAGAATACTCGGCGCGACGGCTGGCTCCGACGCACCGGCTTTTCATCCGGTTTTGGCTGATGCCGGCGCGGGGACTGCCTTTGCGATGCTCGGAACGACAATGCGTTTGATCGCTTCGGCCGCCGACACCGGAGGACGATATACAATGCTCGAGCAGGTTACGCCGCCCGGTTGGGGCCCACCGCGTCACATTCATTCACGTGAGGACGAGATGTTTTATGTTCTGGAGGGTGTCTATGATTTGCATGTCGGCGATGAACGTCGGACCGTCTCCGCTGGCGCCTCGGCGGTCTTGCCCCGTAACGTTCCACACGGCTTTCGCAACGCAGCGTCGACGCCTAGCCGTTTGCTTTCTATCATTGCTCCGGGCGGATTAGAGGAATATTTCTTGGCCCTGGGGAAATGTTCGCCACCCCCCAATCCCGCACAACTGGCGGAATTGGCGCGACCATTCGGTCTGACACTACTCCCGCCCGGAGCGTGAACGAGGCGCTAAAGTCGCTACGCATGCGAAGCGGTCACGCTGGTCGTCAGAGGAGCTGCGAGGAATTTCGTCCGGTCGGTCGGCAATTCGGAGAACGATCCATGGAGTCCTCAAGGAACGTCCCGATCCGGTGATTGTGCCGCGCAAGGCTCCTTAAGAACAGATCCGGCGCCACAATTCCTGTCCGCGGCCCCACGGGGCCGCGGCTGAGCCCGTTGAGGAAACATACCAGTCAGCCCAAAGTCGCTCTCAGCGCGCCCCTGGCCGAACGTCCCCCGTTTTCGTGGCGTCGCCAGCCAGCGGCGCCGCGGTGTTCATCGCCTGGCGTTGGGTCTTGTAAATGCATTGGGGCTTCCGATTTTTGATGCAGATCCTGTCGCTCGATCTGGAGCTATCGGTTAGTTTTCGCTCGGTTTTTCGACATGATCGATGACGAGCACTGCGGCAGAAACCTTGCTCTTTTCGAGCTTGAGTCCCAACTCCTCCTGAATTGCCGTCATCAAAATCGGCGCAGAAGAAATATTCACCCGATCCTCGCGAAGAGCGAACGGAACATCGTAGTCAAAGGCTCCTCGAAGACCTGGCCGATTCTGAATTGGAGCGCGCACTCGGCCCGTCAGCTGCAGAATAAGCTGCTCCATTGTCGCCCTCCGCCCGATCAGGTGCGCCGTGCCGTCGGTGGCTATATACATTTGGCTCGTTCCCTCCGGGAATGTGTGCCCGTCCACCACAATCTCGCTCTCCGCGGTCGACGCCTTCATCTTGAGCCTGCCTTTGGCGATCACGAGATCGTATCCGGAAAACGCTCGCGTCTCCCAATGAACCCTTAGCTTGAACCGGTCCTCCAGTATTCCTTGGAACATCAGGCGCAGATCGTTCTCGCTTGCCGGCGCGGGCGAGATCGCATCGATGTCGAAACAGGTATCGCCCAACGAGTCACGCTTGTCGTCGTACTGGTAGACGGGATTTGAGACGCCATAGGCGTAGATCACCATCATCGCGAGTGGGCTGTTGTGCATCATGATCCTGTCGCCTGACCGCCGTGGAACCGGGTCACTGGCCATGCTGAGATTGTTCACTTTGATCGACACGACGTCGAATGCAGGACGGCCCGGCGCAGCTTGCGCGGACACACCACATTGCACCGCGATTGCAAGCACAACTATCTCAGTGACTCGTGGCATGCCTCCAAGATTATATAGGACGTGCCAAGTGTTTCGGCTGGACCGTGATAATCATCGGCTGAACGCATCGTGTTACCTCACAAGTTCCCTGATGATATCGCCGGGGTGACGGTTTCCGCTGGCGGTCTGCGCAAATGTCTGAGGGGGATTCATGCGATTTCTGGGATGGATCGCGGTCAGCGCCGGGATGGGGTGGGCCCAGTGCTATACGTTCAGCGGAAACGGCGTGTCGCTGTCGATGAATATTTCGAGCGTGATCAGCACGGTTTCCGAACCGACGAATGAGACGTTCACGGTGCAGCAACAGAGCACATTTACCTATCAGGGCACGACGTATCAGGGGCCGGTGACGCCGGGGCAGGTAGGGTTCACATACGTGTCTGCATCAAACCTGAGCAGTTTCCTGGTGAGTTCGGAAAATTTTCAAAATTCTCCGTATTGGACAGTGAATCTCGGCGGCGAAGGGATTTTCGACTTTTTTCCGAATTCGCTTCCGGCGCAGTTTCCGGCTGCTTCAAGCTGGAATCTGGGGCTGATCACGTTGAACTATTCGTTTAATGGCGGACCGGTGGTGTTCAGCACGGCGACTTCGATTACATCGTGTTCGGGCGCGACGGCGCCCTCCGGTGGGACGATCTCATCGGTGAGCACCGCGTTTGCCCCGCCGTCCGATGGGATCGCGCAGAATACCTGGACGGTGGTCAAGGGAAGTAATTTGGTTCCCGCAACGACGGCTGCAGCGGGAGTCGATTGGAGCTCGGCGGCTTCTTTTAACCAAGGGGTGATGCCAACGACGCTCGACGGAATTTCGGTGACGATTAATGGGAAACCCGCGTACGTTTATTACTATTGCAGCGCGGCGACGAGCACGATTTGCGCGCAGGATCAGATCAACGTGCTGTCGCCCTTCGACGATTCGTTGGGCGCGGTGCCGGTGATCGTGACAAACGGGGAGGCGCAGAGTCCGCCGTTTGCGGCGACGCTGGTGGACTATGTTCCGTCGCTTTTTAATTATGACGGGGCCCATATTGTCGCGACGCACCTGAACAACAGCATTGTGGGACCGGCGACGCTGTTTCCGGGATTATCGACGCCTGCTTCGCCCGGCGAGCAGATTGTCATCTATGCGACGGGGTTCGGATTGCCGGTGACGACGCTGACCCCGGGGTCGGCTGCGCAGTTTGGAGCTCTGCCGAGTTTGCCGGTGTGCACGGTGGGAGGAATTGTCGCGAATCTCGCGTTTGCGGGGATCGTGTCGCCGGGGCTCGATCAGTTAAATCTCGATATTCCGGCAAATGCGGGGAGTGGGGACTTGGCGATTTCGTGCACATACGCCGGATCCGTGACGCCGGCGGGCAATGTCGTGACAGTGCAGTAGCGTCTTTTGATTGGTTGCCGGGCTGAAGCTCGACTAGCCGGGAGGACCTACACCAAGAACTCCCCACGTCGCGATAGAGGACACACCCGGCGATGCCGCGAGGACCGGTCGCACCTCAAGTATTTCGCACAGCCCCTGTTCCTATTGGACCGTCAAGACGTTTCCTGAGGGCGTGCTGACTCCACTGTATGTACACACGATCGGCTGATCTCCCGAGGGCGTGTTGGTGGGGATGTTGATGTTCATTTGAACCAATCCGGGAGACACCAATCCAGCAAATGCCAGAGTCGCGACATTGGACGGCGCGCCGATGTAGCAGGCCGGCAGCGTCGGAAGCGAGCCTGACTGTGAAGCCGAACCCTGCGTCAACCCCGTCGTGGGAAGGCCGAAGCCGGAAGCATAGACGACCACCTGTTCGCCCGGCGCGGCAGGTGTGAAGGTGATGCCCGAAATCAGGCCCGGCGGTCCGATTCGCGAGTTATCGAGGTGCGTCGCGACCACGTGGCTTCCGTCGTAGTTGAAGATCGCCGGAACCACCGGGTTCTCGGCGGTCGTGAAGGCGGGAGTCGATGCGCCGCCATTGCTGACTGTGACCTGCACGTTGCCGGTGGTGTTATCGAGCGGCGTGAGGACGTTGATCTGATCCTGAGGACATGCGGAGTCCGTGGCAGCGCTGCAAAAGAAGTAGATATAGCCCGGCTTACCGTTGAACGTCGCGCTGATGCCGTTGAGCTGCGCGGGCATTTGTCCCTGCGCGAACTCCGGTGCGTTGCTCCAGAAGACGCCTTCAGCCGATGTAGTAACGGGCACTAGATTCACGCCCCTGATGACCGTCCAAGTATTCTGAGCGATCCCCGCCATCACCGGAACAAACGCCGTGCCGACCGAAGTAATGCTGGGTCCGCTCGGCGACTGAATCGTTTTGGAGAGAATGTTGCCCGCTTTGTCGTAAGTGTAGGAGATGGTCGAGCCGTTGCCGTAAGTGACGGCGATCAGGCGGCCCGCAGCGTCGTACGTGTACGTCACCGCGGAAAGCGGAAGACAGAGTGCGGCGATGATTATGAGGTTCCGCGGAATATGATTTTTCAAGCTCATTTGATGTTGTTGCAACCGGCAGGCGCGAGGCTAAGACCGGCGCAGACGCGTTTTGATTCAGTGTCTTCAGCTTTCAAGCCCAGCGGATCGCCATTCGACTCGGGATTTCCCGCCGCATATTGATATGGGTTCACCTCTCTCGGAGCGGGAGAAAGAAGAGAATCACGCGAAAGGAACCGCTCCGCGCCGGAATCGTAATAGCGGAACCGCGCGTAATACAACTTCGAGCCCGGCTCCTGCATGATGCCGAACTGTCCTTGCCAGGTGAACGGATTGTCCGTTGCGTTGTTCGGACCGGCCGTGACGACATCTCCGTAGGGGCTGATCCCGTAGCTATCGGTGATAGCGCCGGTATCACCCGTAAGGAACGTCGTCGATCCCGTATCATCGAACGAATAGAAATGGTGCGCGCCGGAGGTTGCCTCGATGCTGAATAGCAATGTTCCCGCCGGCGTGTAGACGTAATAACGCAAATCGGAACCTCCGGACTGAATCGTAGCGACAGTGGGCAGACCCGTTGCGTAATTGATCACGTAGTTGCGCGTGGTACCGTCGGAGCCGGTTCTGGAAATCCGCTGTCCGAGGGCGTCGTAGGTCGCCGACGCTGATCCGTCCGGTCGCGAGTAGGAGAGGAGGCGCGTCGCTGCACTCCATTTGTACGTCGAACCGGCGTTGTCGTTCGTCAGCCGTCCTCGGGCGTCGTAGATCGTTCCGACTATCTGATTGGCTGCATCGAAGTTATTCGACGATGATGCCGCGGCACTCACCACCGCCTCCTGCGTCAAGTTTCGCGTGGCTGCGGTCACGCGCCCGATCGAGTCGCGCGTAAGAGTGATCGACGCGAGCGCGGCGTTTCC
>JASHWA010000157.1 GCA_030044325.1 Bryobacteraceae bacterium | reverse complement strand
ATTGTATTTCCTGGCCCGCATGCGCACGTGAAAGGTGGAGCGCAGATGAAAGCCGCGATTCTGTACAAGCGCGCGCCGATCCACACGAATCCGCTGGTGTACACGGACGTTCCCACGCCGGAGCCGGGCGAGCGCGAGATTCGCGTGCGCGTCCACGCGTGCGGGGTGTGCCGCACGGATCTGCACGTGATCGAAGGCGAGCTGCCGGTGTTGAAATCGCCTTTGATTCCGGGGCACCAGGTGGCGGGGGTGGTCGAAAAAAACGGTGCGAATGCGTCGCGCTTTCCCATTGGAGCGCGGGTGGGCGTCGCATGGCTGCATTCGACCGACGGAACGTGCGAATTCTGCCGCGCCGGAAACGAAAACCTGTGTGCAGCGGCGACCTTCACGGGGCACACGGTGGATGGCGGCTACGCCGAGTTCGTCATCGCGCAGGAGGATTTCGCGTACGCGCTGCCGGAGGGATTCGCGGATCTGCACGCGGCGCCGCTGTTGTGCGCTGGAATCATCGGATTTCGATGTCTGCGCATTTCGGGTGTGCAGGACGGCGCGACGTTGGGGTTGTACGGATTCGGCGCGGCGGCGCACGTGGCGATTCAAGTCGCGCGGCATTGGGGCGTAAAGGTGCTGGCGTTCACGCGCGATGAGCGTCATCAAGAATTGGCGAGGGAGTTGGGCGCCGCGTTTGCGGGCGGCGGCGAAGACCGGTCGCCTGAGAAATTGAATGCCGCGATTATCTTCGCTCCGGCGGGCGATCTGGTTCCGGCCGCGCTCCGCAATATGAAGCGCGGAGGAACCGTGGTGCTGGGCGGGATTCACATGTCGGAGATCCCCGCGATGTCCTATGACAAGCTGTTGTATTGGGAGCGGTCGATTCGGAGCGTCGCCAATAATACGCGTAAAGACGGCGAAGATTTTCTGAAGATCGCCGCGCAAATTCCGGTGCGCACGTCGGTCGAGACATTTCCGCTTGCGGAGGCGAACGTCGCGCTGAATGCGCTGAAGAATGATGCGATTCAGGGCGCCGCGGTACTGATGGTGGGCTAGAAACTGGACTGCAACTTGCTCCCCGCAGGCAACGTCCCTAGTTGGTATACTGAACTACACACTCGCAAGCCGCTTCTGATGCTGAAATACTGTGCCATTTTCTCACTGTGTGCCGGTCTGGGTCTTGCTCAACAGTTCGTCACCAATCAGGCCGCACGACTGGTTATCGGCCAAACCACCTTCACCTCGCAACAATATAGCGGCGATCCCGAGGTGAGCACGCCGCTCAACACGCAACTCGGAAGCGTGGGCGGGGTGGCTTACGCCGCCGACAATTTATTCGTTGCGGATTCGAACCGGCTGGGGCTTGTCCCGATCATGAATCGGGTGCTGATTTTCAATCAGATCGCAGAGAGCTGGCCGGCGCCTACGCAGGCGATCACACCCTATATCGCGCGTTGTCCGGTGTGCGTCGGCGCGGCGAACATCGTTCTCGGCCAGCCCGACTTTACGGGACCGACCGTTACCGACCTCGAAGACGCCACCAGCTTTAATCCGGGCCGCACCCAGAATCAGATGAACCTTCCGGTAGCGGTCGCTTCCGACGGGGTTCATGTGGCCGTCGCCGATACAGCCAACAATCGCGTGCTGATCTGGAACGAGATTCCGACCACCAACATGCAGAATGCCGACGTGGTTCTCGGGCAGCCCGATTTCACCACGCTTCAGGTTCCTCCGCCGGTGACCGCCAGCGGATTGCGCGCACCGGAGGGCGTGTGGTTTGGAGCGGGGAAGTTCTGGGTCGCCGATACGCAGAACAACCGCGTGCTGGTGTGGAATTCGGTTCCGACCCAGAACAATCAGCCCGCGGATATGGTGCTGGGCGCGCCCAACTTCACCACGGTTCCCAACGTCAACCAGGCCACCAGCACGGTTTATCCCGCGTCGAACAACATGCTTTCGCCGACCTCCATCACCACCGACGGCGTGCATGTTTTCGTTTCCGACCTGGGCTTCAGCCGCATTCTCATTTGGAATGAAATTCCTACGCAGAACGGCCAGCCGGCCGATCTGGAGCTCGGGCAGGTGGATTTCACCTACGGAGTCGCCAACGACAACACCGACATTTGCGCGTCGAACGGCACCGACAGCGACGGCAATCCGACTTATCCGGCGGAATGCGGCCAGACGCTGAATTTTCCGCGGTTCGCGCTTTCCGACGGCACACGCCTGTATGTCGCCGACGGAGGAAACGATCGCGTGTTGGTCTA
Organism: Bryobacteraceae bacterium; assembly: GCA_030044325.1. Classification (GTDB taxonomy): domain Bacteria; phylum Acidobacteriota; class Terriglobia; order Bryobacterales; family Bryobacteraceae; genus Palsa-187. The sequence continues at coordinate 3,251 of JASHWA010000157.1, read as the reverse complement.
CAACACCATCCCCGCGTTCAACGACGCCGAGCCGGACGAAATTCTGGGCCAGCCGGACGAGTTCACCGACGTGCAGACCAGCACCTATTCTCAATTCGCGCCCGACCTGTCGATATCGGCCTCGAATGCGACGCCTTGTCCCACCGCGCTCGCCTGGGACGGCACGAATCTCTACGTCGCCGATGGGAACGACTTTCGAATACTCGTTTTTACGCCGGAGGCGGCCGTCGTGACGCAGACTTCGGTGGTGAACTCGGCGAGCCTCGCGATTTACGCGATCGCGACGGTGACGATGGGCGGCACCATCACGGCCGGCGATACAATCACCGTGGCCATCAACGCCACCGAGTACACCTATACGGTGGTCAGCGGCGATACGGATGACACGATCGCGAGCAACCTGGTCAACATTATCAACAGCGCCAACAACGGAGCGGGGGATCCCTATGTCATCGCGATCGACCTCACCGGTTACGGAGCGCTGGAACTGGTCGCGCGCGTGGCCGGCACCACGGGGAACAGTATTTCGCTCAGCACCAGCGTGTCAACCAACGCGACGGAGACCGCGACCGCGAGCAGCGGCACTCTGGCGGGCGGCGGAACCTCATCGACGCTCGCGCCGGGCACGATCGTGCAGATCCAGGGAAGCAATCTCGCTGACGGCACGGCCTCGGTACCGGCGAATGCGCAGACGCTGCCGCTCGATCTGGGAGGGGTCGAGGTGTACGTGGACGGAATTCGGGTTCCGCTCGAGTACGTTTCGCCGACGGCGGTCAACGCCCAGGTGCCATTTGAAGTCGTCGACACCAACAGCAGCAGCCTGTACGTTCGAACCGTGCATTCCGACGGCTCGATTACCGTGACCGACGCGGTGGGATTGCCCATCACCGCAGCCAATCCCGGGATTTACGCCCAGCCGGGTAACCAGCCGCAGGTGGCCTACGCTTATCACGGATCAAGCTACGCTACCGGGACGGTTTCGGTGGATGGCACCATCAATCCGGGCGATACGGCGACGGTCACGATTCAGGACCGGACCTACAACTACACGGTGCAAAGCAGCGACACGCTGGAGACCATTCGCGATGCGCTGATCGTGCTGATGAACACGAATCCGTCCGAAGTGGTTGTGGCTTCCGCGGCCAATGCGTACACGCGCATCCGGCTGCGCGCCAAGGTTCCCGGCCCGGAGGGCGACGGCATCCCTTTCACCGCGACATCGACCGGTTCGGCGACCGGCTCGGCAGGTTCCGTGGTGCTGACCGCGTTCAACAGCACCCTGTGCTGCGCCAACGTCGCGGGCGCGCCGGTCACCGCGGACAATCCCGCGCAAGCCGGCGAAACCATCTACGTTTTCGCCACGGGTCTCGGCCTGGTGATTCCGGACGCGGCCAAGAACGCCATCGTCGACGGCCAGGCATATACCGGCCCTGTCGCCAACACCGCCGGTGACGATGTTTCCTCGCTGGTGGGAGGCTCCAATGCGAATGTGATTTCGGCGGGACTCGCCGAAGGCATGATCGGAATCTACCAGGTGGTGCTCGAGCTCTCCAACAGCCTGTCGAGCAACGCGATTACGCAGCTCACCATTTCGCAGGACATCTATACGAGCAATATCGTCACGATACCCGTGTATCAGCCCAACCCGCCCGCGACGTCCTCTTCGTCGAGCGGTTCAGAGTAACTTCGCGCGCGTGGCGCACGCCGCGCCGCGCCCCACGCGGGAGGCCCGAGTCACGCGCTCTGCGAGGCGAACATGTTGTCCTCGTCCGCCGACGGCCCGTACATGCCCGGGATCGCGACGTTGTTGAGCCGCAGATACACGCCCAACTGCGCGCGATGGTGAATCAGGTGGTTCATGATCACGTTGCGCATCACCGCCGTGCGCGGCATCGACATGATCGTTTGTCCGGCGAACTTGAACGTCCACGTCTTGGCCCACTGATCGTCGGTCGCCTGCTCGATCTTGGGGCGCGCTTCGGCCACGCCTTTATCGAACATTTCCAGCAGCTCCGCGCGCGTTTGCGCGAAATGCGGCTTGTGATCGGCCGGGATATCGAGAACCTCGAGGTCCAGCGCGGATTTGGTCCACGACGGCATCTCCGCAACGTGCGTCGCCAGACGCGCCAGGCTCATCGACTTGGGGTGCGGCTGAAAATCGAATTTTCCGTCCGGAACGCACTCCAAAATCTTGCGAGTATTTTTCATCTCTTGGTCAAATTCGGGTAACAGCGTTTGACTGAACGTCATTTTTTTGTTCTCCTTTTTCGGAAAAAAGCCGACAACCAGAACATATCAGGCATTGCGGACAGTTTCTGTCCTCGATCACGTGCGAGACTAAAACAATGCTGGACACCTCGGCGCGGCTCCTGCGGCTGCTTTCGCTGTTTCAGGCCCGGCGCTACTGGTCCGGCGCCGAGCTCGCCGAACGCCTGGAGGTCACCGCGCGCACCCTGCGCCGCGACGTCGACCGGCTGCGCAGCCTGGGCTATCCGGTGAACTCGACTTCCGGCGCCGCGGGCGGCTACCAGCTCGGCGCGGGCACCACCATTCCTCCGCTGCTGCTCGACGATGACGAAGCCGTAGCCGTTGCGGTCGGGCTCCGCACCGCGGCGGGCGGCATGGTGACGGGCATTGAAGAAGCCTCCGTGCGCGCGCTTGCGAAACTCGAACAGGTTTTGCCCTCGCGTTTGCGCGGTCACGTCGCCGCGCTGCATTCATCGATTGTTCCGCTTTCTCACAACGGTCCCAAAGTGGCCGCGCGAACGCTCAGCACCATCGCCGGCGCGTGCCGCAACTGTGAAACACTGCGCTTCAGCTACGAGAGCCGGGAAGGCAGTCCGAGCGTGCGCGAAGTGGAGCCGCATCGGCTGGTGCACACCGGCCGCCGCTGGTACCTGGCGGCCTGGGATCTGACGCGCGGCAACTGGAGGACATTCCGCGTGGACCGGATTTCGGGAAGGTTGGCGGCCGGCGCGCGTTTTCATCCTCGAAAGGCGCCCGACGGGGACTTCGCCATGTATGTGCGCCGAAGCGTCGCCTACGCGCCGTATCCGGCCCAGGCGAAGCTGAAGCTGCACGCCCCCATGTCCGCGGCGGCGGCGCGCATTCCTCCCGCTGCGGCGGTTCTCGAGGAGATCGACGCCAACACCTGCACCCTGCATTTGGGCGGCGGCTCGCTCGACGGACTTTCGCTGTATCTGGGAATGCTCGGCTTCGAATTCGAGGTGCTGGACCCGCCCGAGCTGATC
>JASHWA010000156.1 GCA_030044325.1 Bryobacteraceae bacterium | reverse complement strand
ATCGGTCTGGTGAACGAAATCGCGCTGATGTGCGATCGCATGGAGATCAACGTGTGGGAGGTGATCGAAGCGGCGGCGACGAAGCCGTTCGGGTTCATGCCGTTTTATCCGGGGCCGGGGCTGGGCGGGCATTGCATTCCCATCGATCCGTTTTATCTATCCTGGAAAACCAAGCAGGCGGGCATCGAGGCGCGTTTTATCGAACTGGCCGGCTACATCAACGGCCAGATGCCGCATTTCGTGGTCGACAAAATCCAGAATGCGCTGAACGATCATTCGAAACCGCTCAAAGGGTCGCGCGTGCTGGTGCTGGGCGTGGCGTACAAGCGCGATATCGACGACGTGCGGGAATCGCCGGCGCTCGACATCATTCATCTTCTGGGCAAGCGCGGCGCGCAGGTTTCCTACAGCGACCCGTACGTTCCCAAGCTGCGGGCGGACGGATTTCTGCCGCACGACATGCACGCGGTGGACGCGGTGGAAACCGCGGCGAAGTCCGATTGCGTGGTGATCGTCACGGATCACAAAGGGTTCGATTACGCCGGTATCGTCGAGCGGGCGCCGCTGGTCTTGGATACGCGGAATGCACTGCGGGGGTACCGGTCGGAGAAGATCGTGCGGTTGTGACCGGCGCGTCCGGGATGAACACTCGCTCCGCTCGCTCACATGGCGCGGGTTTTGCCGGTTTCCACAGAGAGGCGACGGAGGGGCCGGCCGCTCGCCGCTCCCTGTGGTCGCGGTTCATGCGCGGCGGCTATTCTAATTTCAAGATCTGAAAGATATTGCTGTAATCGTCGGTCCAGCCGCGAAAGTGCGCGGGGGCGGAGGGGGCTTCCATGTCGGCTGAGGTGAAACTTGCATTGTGAAACCAGTCGCCGTTGGAGGTGAGCAGGACCCAGGTGTTGGCGACCAGATAGGAAGCCTCGTCGCCTTCGTCGTAGACGACCATGGCCTTTTTTTGATAAAACTCCGCGCCGCGATCGCACACCGGGATGAGATTCAGATAGCGATTCGATACATGCAGCGCGAGAATTCCGTCGGGTTTCAGATGATGAAAGTACAAACCGAGGGCCTCGCGCGTGAGCAGGTGGATGGGAATCGAATCGCTCGAAAAGGCGTCGACCGCGATCAGGTCGAAGTTCTGCGGCTCCTGGCGTTCGAGGGTCAGGCGCGCATCGCCCATCAAAATGCGCTTATCGGCGGGGGAATGCGGATAGAAACCGAACTCGGTCTGCGCGATTTTTTCGACCAGCGGGTTGATTTCGTAAATGCGGTAGTAATCACCCTGGCGCCCATAGGTGGAGAGCACACCCGCGCCCAATCCGATCACGCCGACGCGAACCGGCCCCGGCCGCGACCACAGCGCGTGCATGGCGCAGCCGATGCCGGAGCTGGGGCCGTAGTAGGAAGTCGGCTGGTAGCGCAATTTATCGTCGAGCACCTCGGTTCCATGATTGATGGTGCCGTGCAGCAGGACGCGCACGGTGTACAGGTCGCTCACATCGTCGCGAACCTGGAGCACGCCGTAGAAATTGCGCGCGATCAGGCGGAAGGTTTTGGTGGCGTCGCGTTCGGTCCGCGCGAGATAGCCGACCAGGACGCCGGCGCCGATGATCAAGGCGCTGCGCAGCATCCAGGCTCCGATGCGGCGGGAAACCGCGTCCCAGAATACGATGATCGCCAGGAGCGCGCACGCAACCAGGCCGACCTGCAACTCGAGATACTCGCGGAAAAGGCGCGGGGCGATGATGGCGACAAAAATTCCTCCCAGCGCGCCGCCGAGCGAAATCATCACGTAGAAGGCCGTAAGCTGGGCGGGGGCGGGCTTGCGGCGCGCGAGCTCGCCATGGCACATCATGCAGCACACGAACAGGCCCGCGGCGAACGTGGGAATCAGCACGCGGATGTGCACATTCCCCGCGTTGGCCCAAATCATATACGCCATCGCGCCCAGCGCGAGAAACAAGAGGGGCACAAACAACCATCGGCGATAGATTCGATCGCTTTCAAAGGCGAGAATAAACGTGGCGAGATACAGCGCGAGCGGCAAGACCCACAGCAGCGGAATGGGCGCGACATTCTGGCTCAGATGATTGGTTATGGAGACCAGCAGCGTGGACGCGCAGGCGGCGAGCGCGACCCACAGCAGCATGGAGGGGAGCGGCGGGCGCGCGTAGGGTTGCGATTCGGAGACGACGGAGCTCCTGCCGCGGCTACTCCACGCCGCGAAGGCACACAGCGCGGCGAAGATCACGTAAGCTGCGCTCCATCCGAACGCCTGCTGGCGCGAAGTAAAGTTCGGCTCGACCAGAAACGGGAAGCTCGCCAGGGCGAGCATGGATCCGAAATTGGAGAGCGCGAAGAGCCGGTAGGGCGCCTGGCTGCCGGTGGCGCGCACGTACCAGGCCTGCAACAGCGGGGTGGTCGAGGAGAGCAAAAAGTAAGGAAGGCCGATGGTCGCGCCGAGCAGGAGGAGAATGCGCAGAGTCGGATCGCCGACCTGGGAGGGTTTCCAGTGGGGCGCAGGAAGAATCGGCAGCAGCGCGCAACTTGCGGCCAGCAGCGAGGCGTGCATTACGGTTTGCGCTTTCGGCTGGAAGCGGCGAATCAGGAAATGCGCGTAGAGATAACCGGCCAGGAGCGCGAGCTGAAAAAACAGCAGGGCCGCGCTCCATACGGCGGCCGATCCGCCGAACCAGGGCAAGATGATTTTCGCGATGAGCGGCTCGACCTGAAACAGCAGAAAGGCGCTCAAGAAAATGGTGGCGGCGTAAACCAGCATCCGGATCGCCCAGGATAGCGCACTCCGGGCGCGCGCGATTCCGTTCGCCGGGATCAACGTCCGGAATCAGAAATCCGCGCAATCACTCCGGTGACCGCGGAGGGCGCACTCGATTTGCGAGAGCTAAAGCTCCGCGCGGCATGAATGCCGCCCTCCAGCGGATTTCTGAAGCGGGCGCACGGGCGGGATGTGGTCCAGCGACTATCGCCGCCAGTGACCTTCGTAAAAACGATAGCGGCCGCCGGCCCGCTCCCAGCGCGGCGCAACCCACACGGAGTGGGGATGCGGCGGGCGCACATAGCGTCCCGGAACCCACGCGTAATTATTGCCGTGCCAGCCCCAGTATCCATTGATCCACACGAAACCGGGTCCGGGCGCGGCAACGTAGGCTTCGGCGCGCAGAGGCGGAGGGGGCGCAGCGGCGTAATAAACTCCGCCTCCGCACCCCGCCATGGTCGCCGCTGCAATGCTCAGAATCAGTAATGTTCGTTTCATCGCGTCTCCCTGCCTATTGAACGCGGACAGGAATGTGATCGTTGCGGTGTTCACCGCACGTTAATGTGTAGTGGTTTTCATGAAGTGGGTGGCGGGGTGTTCGCCGGCGATTCGTTTTCTATTTGGAACCGGGAGCAAATAGCTGTGCGGCGATCGCGTCGATTAAAGCTGGCAGGCCTTCGCCGGTCACGCTGGAGATTTCGAGAAACGGCAAGTGCAGCCCGGCCGCGTGATGCTCGAGCGCGGCGATGCGCTCGGGGTCCTGCGCGGCATCGAGCTTGGTGGCGACGACGATCATCGGTTTTTTCGCGAGGTCCTCGGAAAAGCTGGCGAGCTCAGACATGACCACGTCGAAATCGCGCACCGGATCGCGGCCGCTCGCCTCGGACACGTCGACCAGATGCAGGAGCAACCGCGTACGCTCGATGTGCTTTAGAAATTGCGTTCCCAATCCGTGGCCTTCATGCGCGCCTTCGATAAGACCGGGGATGTCGGCGACGACGAAGGTGCGATCGTCGCGAGTGCTGACGACGCCCAGGTTGGGTTCGAGCGTGGTGAACGGATAATCGGCGATCTTGGGGCGCGCCGCGGAAATGCGCGAGATCAGCGTGGATTTGCCGGCGTTGGGAAACCCGACCAGCCCGACATCGGCGAGCAATTTCAACTCGAGCCGGAGGCGGCGTTCTTGGCCGGGTTTTCCGGGCTCATGTTCGGTGGGCGCCTGGTGAGTGGACGTGGCGAAGCGTGCGTTTCCGCGGCCGCCGCGTCCGCCGTGCGCGACGACGAAGCGATCGCCCGCGGCGGTGAAATCGTGCAGCAAGCCGCCGGATTCGGCGTCGTAAACCATGGTGCCGACGGGTGTGGGAACTTCGATGGATGCGCCGTCGCGGCCGGTCTTATTGGAACCCTCGCCGTGGCGGCCGCGTTCGGCTTTGTGTTCGGGATTAAAACGGAAGTGCAGAAGCGTGTTGTAATGGTCGCTCGCGACCATGACGACGTCGCCGCCGCGGCCGCCGTCGCCGCCGCTGGGTCCGCCGCGTGGAACGTATTTCTCGCGGCGGAACGCAAGGCAGCCGTTGCCGCCGTCGCCGGCTTTGACTAAAATTCGAACTTCGTCAATAAACACGTGTCTTGATGCGGTGCAAGCGCGTTAGAGTAGGGTGGCCCATGTATCGCCCAACGCGCTCCATGACTGTCGCGCCTCAACCACCCCGGGCCGTTTGAGACACGACGGTTGCGGAGCGTTACTCCGCCGGGCGGATGCTGACGAATTTGCCGAAGCGGCCGCGGTCGCGGAATTCGATCACGCCGGTGATCTTGGCAAACAGAGTGTCGTCCTTGCCGCGGCCGACGTTTTCACCGGCCTGAATGCGCGTGCCGCGCTGGCGGACGATGATCGAGCCGCCGGGCACCAGTTGTCCGCCGAACGCCTTGACGCCCAGCCGCTGCGAATTCGAATCGCGACCGTTTTTGGAGCTTCCTAAACCTTTTTTATGTGCCATGTGCTGCCTTTACGCGACGATCTCGCTCACGCTGACGCGGGTGTAATTCTGCCGGTGCCCGATGGTCCGCTTGTACTGTTTCTTGCGCTTGAATTTGAAAACGAGGGTCTTTTCGCCACGGCCGTGCGCGGCGATGGTTCCTTTGACCACGGCTCCCGCGCCGCTCTTGACGCTATCGCCATCGAATAAGGCAACCACGCGGTCGAATTGGACTTCTGCCCCGACCTCGCCGGGAAGCGTCTCGACCTCGATGCTCTCGCCCGCGGCGACGCGATACTGTTTCCCTCCGGTTTCGATCACTGCATACATAAGGGGATTCCTTAGGCTTGAATTTCTGAGGAACCTCAGAAATTTCAATATACTACAAGCTCGGCGGGTTCGCAAAGGAAGGTTCCAAAAGGCATATGATGTAAGCGGTGGACG
>JASHWA010000155.1 GCA_030044325.1 Bryobacteraceae bacterium | reverse complement strand
GTCGCCGTCTGCGACGTCGGCTCCCACAAGCTCGCCATGGGCCAGTTCTGGCGAACCTGCGAGCCCGGAACATTTTTGATGTCAAATGGTTTATCAGGCATGGGCTTCGGAGTCCCGGCCGCGATCGCCGCGCAGCTCGCCTGTCCCCAGCGCGCCGTGCTCGCCGTGGTGGGCGACGGCGGAATGCTCATGATGCTGCACGATCTCGCGCTCATCCGCGAGCTCGCCCTCCCGGTCCTGATCGTCGTGTTTACCGACCGCAGCCTCAGCCTGATCCGCGTGAGCGAGCATCGCCGCGGCATCGCGCCCTACGGAGTCGATTTCACGCCGCCCGATTTCGCCGCGATCGCGCGGGCCTTCGGCCTCGAATCGGCAAGCGTGGATTCGATCGCGGCTCTTCGCGCCGCCGCCGAGCGCGCGCTCACACGCCGAACCGCCTGCCTGATCGACGTCCCCATCGATTTTCGCGAATATTACGACCTGGTGTGAGGATTCCCCCGAATCACCGGCAGCGAAGCGGCCGGATGTATGATAAACACGATGCCGAGTCCCGCGCTCGTCGGCGCCTCCGCGGGTCTTGTCGCCGCGGGCAGCATGGCTTGGGCCGTGCGCGGGCGCTCTTCCAACCTGATCGCGCCTTCCATCCATCGCGGCAATCCGTCGCGGCCGGCGATTGCGCTCACCTTCGACGACGGGCCCAGCGAATCCACTCCGGCGCTGCTCGAAATTCTCGCCGAAAACCAGGTTCCCGCCACGTTTTTCATGTGCGGCCGCAATATTCGCCGCTGCCCGCAGATCGCGCGCGAAGTCGCTTCCGCCGGGCATGAAATCGGCAATCACAGCGACACGCATCCTTATTTTATGTTCCGCTCGCCCGAATTCATCTACGGCGAACTGGCGCTCGCGCAGGAGACCATTCGCAAGGTCACCGGGCGCACGCCCGCGCTGTTTCGCGCGCCCTATGGAATCCGCTGGTTCGGCCTGCGGGCGGCGCAGCGCCGCCTTGCGCTCACCGGCGTCATGTGGAGCGTCATCGGCCGCGACTGGAAATGGCCCGCGCCGCGCATCGTGAGCCTTCTGGTCCGTTCCACGGCCAACGGCTCCATCATCTGCCTCCACGACGGCCGCACCACCGAGCGCGCGCCCGACATCCGGCCGATGCTCGAAGCCGTCGCCCGCGTGATTCCGCTTTTGAAGGAGCGCGGCTTCCAGTTTCAAACCGTCAGCCGGATTCTATGAAACCTCGCCGGGTCGCGGTCACCGGGATCGGGGTGATTTCGGCGCTGGGCCCCGCGCGCGGCGATTTCTGGCGCGCGCTCGCCGCGGGCGAAAGCGGAATCCGCCCTTTGACTCCGCTCGACGGCGCCGCGCTGCGGTTTGCGAATGCGGCCGAGGTTCCCGCTTTTCGCCCCTCCGGTCATTTCGAGCCGCGCGAGGCCGATCTGCTCGACCGCTTCGCGCAGTTCGCCTTGATCGCCGCGCGCGAAGCCGTCGCCGATGCCGGAATCGAGTTCGACGCCGCCCTGCGCGAAAACTCGGCCGTCGTCACCGGCTCCTGCCTCGGCGGAAAAGCCACGGAAGACGAGCAATACCGTAATCTCTACGCCCGCAACAGCACGCGATTCCCGCCGCTGGTGATCCCCAAGGCCATGGCCAACGCCGGCGCCAGCCGCATTTCTCTTGAATTCGGCATCACCGGACCCGTGTATACTTTTTCCACCGCCTGCTCCTCGGCCAATCACGCCATCGGCCACGCCTTCTGGATGGTGCGCGGCGGATCCGCGGAAATCGCCATCGCCGGCGGAAGCGAGGCCCCCTTTGCCTTGGGCATCCTCAAAGCGTGGGAATCCATGCGCGTGGTTTCGCCCGACACCTGCCGCCCCTTTTCGCGCGACCGGCGCGGGTTGATTCTGGGCGAGGGCGCGGCCATGCTGGTGCTCGAGCCGCTCGATCGCGCCCGCGCGCGCGGCGCCAAAATCTGGGGCGAAATCGCCGGATTCGGCATGTCCTCCGACGCGTATCACCTCACCCATCCTTCCGCCGCCGGCGCCGCCCGAGCCATGCGCGCCGCCCTGTGCGACGCCGCCCTCGCGCCCCAATCGATCGGCTACGTCAACGCCCACGGAACCGGAACCGAAATCAACGATTCCACCGAATGCGCCGCGCTGCGCGAGGTTTTCGGCGCCCACGCGGATCGAATGCTCGTGAGTTCCACCAAATCGATGCACGGCCACGCGCTCGGCGCCGCCGGAGCGCTCGAAGCCGCCGCCACGCTGCTCGCGCTCAACCATGGAATCGTCCCGCCCACCGCGAACTTCACCGCTCCCGACCCCGCCTGCGATCTGGACATCGTGCCCAACCTCGCGCGCGAGGCGCACATCCAGCACGCGGTTTCGAATTCGTTCGCTTTCGGCGGATTGAACGCAGTTCTAGTTTTTTCGGCTTAATTCGAGTGCTTCAGCCGGCTGCACGCCGTCACCGCGCCCGTCGGATCGATCGCCGAATTCCCCTCTTCAATCGAGACGATCTTGCCTTCGGTGTCGATCACGAACGTCGTCCGGTTCGCCAGGAACGCCTTTTCGTTCAGCACTCCGTACTGCTTCATCACTTCACGCTTGTAATCGGACAGCATCGGAAATTCGGCATTCAGCTCTTTGCTCCAGTGATTCAGGGTCGCTATGAAATCGCCGCTGATAGCCAGAACCTGCGTGTCCGCATCCTTGAATTTGCCAATACCAGCCTGGTATTGCGTCAGCTCGCGCGTTCAACCGCCGGTGAACGCCGCCGGGAAAAACGCCAGCACCACGTTCTTCTTCCCGCGGAAATCGGAAAGCTTCACGGGGTGATTGGTGTTGTCGGGAAGGGTGAAATCGGGAGCCATGTCGCCGACCTTTAACTGCGTGTGCTGCGCGGGCTGCTGTGCCAGCAGTCCCATCGCCGCGAGCGGAACCAGGAGCAAAGTTTTCATAGGTCCTCTTTGAAGTACGCTATCACGAATCCCGGCCCGCATGTCGAAAACCCCGCGGTCAGCCCGACGCGCTCGCCCGCATCCCGCTTTCCGCCGTCCCCGGCAGCGTGAAATAAAACGCCGAGCCCCTGCCCGGCTCCGATTCCACCCACATCCGCCCGCCGTGCCGCTCTACGATCGCGCGGCTGACCGCCAGCCCGATGCCCGTTCCCTGCGGCTCTTTGCTCAGCCGCTCGAAAAGCCCGAAAATCTTTTTGGCATATTTCATGTCGATGCCGATGCCGTTGTCGCGAACGCAGAAAATCCATTCCTGCGCGCCCGCTTTCGCGCTGACGTGAATTTCCGGGCGCTTTTCGCCCCGATACTTGATCGCGTTCGCAATCAGGTTCTGCAACACCTGGCGAATCCGCGTCTCATCGGCCCTCACCGTGGGCAGCGAATCGCAGGTAATCACCGCCCCGGCCTCGTCGATCTCGCTGCGCAAATCCTGAAGCACCCTGGTGAGCACCGCCGCGACCTCCGCGCGCGACGTGCCCGGCTCCGCCTTGGACGCCGTCGCGTAGTCGAGCAATCCTCGGATCATGGCCTGCATGCTGGCCACGCCCTCCGCCACGAAGCGCAGCGCCATCGCGGTGTCCTCGTCCGCGCCCGGCCCCAGCCCCGCCGCCAGCTTCTCCGTGAACATGCTGATGGTGCGCAGCGGCGTTTGCAGATCGTGCGACAACGCGTAGGCGAACCGCTCCAGCTCTTCATTCGATTTCGCCAGCGCCTCGGTCCGGCGCGAGAGCTCGCGATTGGCCGCCACGGTTTTTTCGTGCTCGCGCCGCAGCCGTTCGACCACGTAGCTGATCGCCACTCCGGAAAGCAAAAAAAACGACGGCCGCGGCCGGTTGAAGAACGGGCTGAACAGCGGTCCCGATAGAAAAGCGTAAATCAGCGCGGAGCACAGAACCGTGGTCACCAGCCCCGGCCCCAACCCCCCATACGCTGCCGCCAGAATCACGGCGATGCTGAACGGAGTGAGCGCGATCTGCCCGCCCAAATACGGCCGCAGCACAAATGCGATCAGAATCGCCGCGGTTCCCAATAGAACGGCGACCCCATAACGTTTCACCGTCGAAGACCCGCCCCGATCGAGTGCCACTCCCCAAAATTATAACGAGCCATAATAGGATCTTTCGCAATGTCGGAACCCTCCACGCCGCTCATGCGGCAATACCACGCCATCAAGCAGCAGTTCCCCAACGCGCTGCTGCTGTTCCGCCTCGGCGATTTCTACGAGCTTTTTTTCGACGACGCCAAGCTCGCCGCGCGCGAGCTCGAAATCACCCTCACCGCGCGCAATAAGGAAAAAGGCCAGCCCATCCCCATGTGCGGCGTCCCCTATCACGCCTCGGAAAATTACATCGCGCGGCTGATTCAGAAAGGTCATCGCGTCGCCATCTGCGATCAGATGGAGGATCCCCGCTTCGCAAAAAAACTGGTCAGGCGCGAAGTCACCCGCGTGGTCACGCCGGGCACCGCCCTGAACGCGCGCTCCCATGAAAACAACTTTCTGGCCGCCATCTGCCCCGGCTCCGCGCGCGCCGGACTCGCTCACGTCGATATCTCCACCGGCGAATTTCGCGCCACCGAATTACCACTCTCCGAACTCGCTCCCGCCCTTGAATCCTTGTCCCCGCGCGAAGCGCTCGCCACTCCCGACTTCCCGCTTCCCGCCCCCTGCCTTAAATCCGAAGTCGAGACCTGGGTATTCGCCCCCGATTACGCCGCGCGCAGCCTGTGCGACCACTTCCGCCTGCTCTCGCTCGACGGCTGCGGCCTCGAAAATCGCCCGCTCGCCACCGGCGCCGCCTCCGCCATCCTTCACTACCTCCGCGAAACGCAGCGCTCCGCCCTCGATCACCTGGAGCGCCCGCAGTTCTACGATCGCGCCGCTTCACTCGTCCTCGATGCGACCACCGTTCGCAACCTCGAGCTGGTCGAACCTCTGTTCGCCGGCGAATCCAGGGAATCGACGCTGCTGCACGTTCTCGACCGCACCCGCACCGGCATGGGCGGCCGTCTTCTGCGCAAACGCCTGCTCGCGCCCTCCCTCGATGTTGCCGAAATCGGCGAGCGTCTCGACGCGGTCGAAGAGCTGCATAAAAACATCATCCTGCGCTCCGAGCTCGCCGCGGACTTATCCCCGATCCTCGACCTGGAGCGTCTGCTCGCGAAGATCGCGCTTGCCGCCGGAGGCCCCCGCGATCTTGCCGCGCTCATTCGCTCTCTCGTTCAGGTCCCGCTGATCAGGAAACGTCTCGAAACCGCGCACGCGCCGCGTCTCCAGCAAATCCGCGCGCAGCTCGACGAGCTCGCCGATCTCCGCGACACGGTTCTCGCCGCGCTGGCGGACCAGCCGCCCGTCAATATCGCCGACGGCGGCGCCATTCGCGATCATTTCGATCCGCGCCTGGATGAGCTGCGCGACATCTCGCGTAACTCCCGCACCTACCTCGCGCAGATCGAGCAGCGCGAGCGCGCCCGCACCGCCATCGCGTCTTTGAAAGTTCGTTTCAACAATATTTTCGGATATTACATCGAAATCTCGAAGGCGAATCTGCATCTCGCGCCGTCCGATTATGAGCGCAAACAGACGCTGGTAAACGCCGAGCGCTTCACCACCCCCGAATTAAAGGATCTCGAATCGAAAATTCTCGACGCCGAAGAAAAAATCCTGGCGATCGAGCGCGAGCTCTTCGAAAATCTCCGCGCCCTCGCCGTCTCAAACGCCGCGCGCATCAAAGCGACCGCGGCCGCCATTGCCGAGCTCGACGTCACGCTCGCGCTCGCCGAAGTCGCGGCCGAAAATCGCTACTCCCGGCCTCATTTCTCGCAAGACGGCACAATGTCCGTCGCCGCCGCGCGCCATCCCGTCATCGAAAAGCTCGCCGAAAAAGACGCGCAGCGCTTCATTCCCAACGATCACTATTTCTCGCCAGCCGAATTTCTCGCCGTCATCACCGGACCCAACATGGGCGGCAAGTCCACCTATCTGCGGCAGGCCGCGCTCGTCGCCATCCTCGCGCAGACCGGTTCTTTTGTCCCCGCCGATGCGGCTCTTCTGCCCATCCTCGACCGGGTGTTCACCCGAATCGGCGCTGCGGACAACCTCGCGCGCGGCCGATCCACGTTTATGGTCGAAATGACCGAAACCGCCGTCATCCTCAATACCGCCACGCCGCGCAGCCTCATCGTGCTCGATGAAATCGGCCGCGGCACCTCCACCTACGACGGCCTCGCCCTCGCCTGGGCCGTGATCGAGCACATTCACGATCGCATCCAGGCCAAAACGCTGTTTGCCACGCATTATCACGAATTGACCGAACTCGCCGATCAGCTCGCCGGCGTTCGCAACCTGCACGTCTCCGTGAAGGAGTCGGGCGATCAGATTCTGTTTTTGCGTCGCGTCGAACCCGGCGCGGCCGACCGCAGCTACGGCATCGAAGTCGCGCGCCTCGCCGCGCTGCCCCTGAGCGTGATCGAGCGCGCCAGACAAATTCTCGCCCAGCACGAAGATTTCGTCCCCCGCCAGGCGCCCGTGCAGATCCGCCTCTTCGAACCCGTCAATTCCGAGCTCGCCGCCCGCATCCGCGCGCTCGACATCGATAACCTTCGCCCCCTGGACGCGCTAAAACTCCTCGCCGACCTAAAAAAGGAGCTCGCCTGATGCTCCCGCTCGAAAAGGGGACTGACTACTCTGTCCCCAATCCTCAAGCTCTCAAACAGCGGCACACCCGAGCAGTGGACAGAGCGGTCTGTCCCCTTTTCGAGGAGCGTATCGCCGGCTCTCTCCCGCTCAAGCCGAGGGCATTCGCGTTCGTTCGCGCTCATTCGCGGCCCATATGCGCGTAGCCGGAATCATGAGCGGCACCTCGCTCGACGGCATCGACGTCGCCATCGTCGATATCTCCAAAAAACGCTCCGGCGTGCGCGTCAAACCGGTCGCCTTCCGCACCACCCCGTACCCGCGCCTGGTGCGCCAAGCCCTCCTCGCCGTGTCCAACTCGATGACCCACACGGCGACCATCGCGCGCCTCAGCTTCCTTCTGGGCGAGCTCTACGCCGGCGCGCTTCGCGACACCGCGCGCCGCGCCCGCGTTCCGCTCGATTCCATCGTGCTCGCCGGAATGCACGGCCAGACCATTTTTCATGAAGCCCGCCCGGTCGAATACCTGGGCCACGCCGTCGCCAGCACCATGCAGATCGGCGAAGCCGCCATCGTAGCCGAGCGCACCGGCATCTGGACCATCTCCAATTTTCGCGAGCGCGACATGGCCGCCGGAGGAAAAGGCGCGCCGCTGGTTCCCGCCGTCGATTTCCTGCTGTTCCGTCATCGCACCGTCGCGCGCATCGCGCTCAACATCGGCGGCATCGCCAACATCACCGTCATTCCCGCCGATTCCGAGCGCAAACACGTGATCGCCTTCGATACCGGCCCCGGAAACATCGTCATCGACGCGCTGGTGGCGCATCACACCAACGGCCGCCAGACCTTCGATCGAAGCGGCCGCATCGCGCGCGCGGCCAAGGTGCATCCGCGCATGCTCGAATCCATGCTCGGCGATCCCTATTTCAAGCTCGCGCCGCCCAAAGCGTGCGGGCGCGAACAGTTCGGCCGCGAATTCGTCGAGGGCCTGATCGCCACCGGCATTCCCGTTCCCGACCTGATCGCGACCGCCACCGAACTTACCGCCCGCTCCGTCGCCCATGCGATTCTCAACTACGCCGGAACCGAAATCATCGCCTCCGGAGGCGGCATCCACAATCGTCATCTGATGCGCCGCCTGCGCGAGCTTCTGAACGGCCGCAAACTCGTGACCAGCGACCATTACGGCATCGATCCCGACGCCAAGGAAGCCATCGCCTTCGCGATTCTCGCCTACGAATTCATGCAACGCCGCCCTGGCAATCTCCCCTCCGCCACCGGCGCCCGCCACGCCGTCCTGCTAGGCAAGGATTCCCCTGCCTGCTGACGATTCTCCAATCCCCGCTCGCCCCGATGTAGCGTTACACCTTTCGCGGTACCCTGTAGCAATATGCGGGGATCGCTTTTCCGAATCTTCTGCGCATTTTTTCTGATTTCCGCCCTCCACGCCCAGCCGCTCGACCATCCCCAGCAGCGCTGGAACTACTTCTACGAACAGCGCCGCTATCCTTTCGACCGCATTCCCGCGGGCGCCCGGCTCACGGCCGTCCAAACCGTTCGCGCCATGCATCGCAATGCGCGCGCCGCGGCCATCCCGCAGCAGCCGTGGACCTTCATCGGCCCGCAGCCCGTCAATTTCGGCAACGGCTATTACAACTCCGGCCGCGTCGCGTCGCTCGCCATCGATCCGCGCAGCGATCAGACAGTCTATGCCGGCGGCGCCGAAGGCGGCGTCTGGAAAACCACCGACGGCGGCAACACCTGGACCCCGCTCACCGACGATCAGCCCGCGCTCGCCATCGGCGCGCTGGCCCTCGATCCCTCCAATCCCGACACGATCTACGCCGGAACCGGCGAGGAAAACTTCGCGCAGGATTCTTATTCCGGCGTCGGAATTCTAAAATCCACCGATGCCGGCGCCACCTGGACCAATATTCCCGGCCCCTTCGCGCAAACTTATATTGGCGCGATCGCCGTCCATCCCACCGACGGCGTGACCGTCCTCGCCGCCTCGAGCATCGGCCTCTATCAATCGGCCGACGCCGGCAACACCTGGACTCTGGTGCTTCCCGGCATCTCCACCGGCGTCTTTTTCGATCCCGCGCAGCCCGGAGTCGCGTGGACCGCCATGGGCGATCCGTTCGGCGGCATCTCCAACGGCGTGTACCGCTCCACCGATTCCGGCGCGTCATGGACCGCGGCCGATGGCGCCGCCCCCGCCAACCTCCCCACCGGCATCACCACCGGCCGCATCCAGATCGCCAACGTCCCCACCACGCCCAACAGCCTCTACGCGATCGTCACCACGCCGATTTCCGGTCCCGGCTCCAGTCTGCGCGGCGTCTACCAAACCCTCGACGCCGGCGCCCACTGGACCAAATTGAACAGCGTTCCCGATTTCTGCACCCCGCAATGCTGGTACGACCTGGTGATCGCCGCCCATCCCCTCAATCCGCAGATCGTCTTCGCCGGCGGAAACGTGCTCAATATTCGCAGCCTCGACGGCGGAAACACCTGGACCGCGCAGGGCGTCACCGCCGCTGGACTTCCCCACGCCGACGATCACGCCGTCGCGTTCACCAACGACGGCGCGTTTCTTTACCTGGCCAACGACGGCGGAATGTTCAGCTCCAGCTCGTTTCAGGGCGCCTCCGTCACCTGGAACGATCTCAACGCCACCCTCGCCCTCACCGAGTATTATCCCAATCTGTCCATCGATCCCAACGATCTCAGCATCACCCTCGCCGGATCGCAGGACAACGGAACGCATCTCTACAACGGCCAGCTCGCCTGGCCGCTCCTGCTCGGCGGCGACGGCGGCTGGACCGCGATCGACCCCTCGCTCCCCTCGCTCGCCTATGTCAGCTTGCCCGGAATCGACCTGTACCGTCTTCAGAATCTGCCCTCGCCCACTGAGCTGATCCCCACCACTTACGGCATCAATCCCAACGATCGCGAGCGCTTCATCGCCGCCTGGATTCAGGACCCCGTCACACCCCAGACCATGTACTTCGGCACGCAGTATCTGTATCAATCCTTCGACGGAGGCGGCGTGTGGAACCCCATCTCGCCCGATCTCACCGATGCCCCGCCCGGCACGCCTTCCACCGACACGATCTACGTCATCTCGACCATCGCCGTCGCGCCCGCCAATCCGCACATGATCTACACCGGCTCATCGAGCGGCGCCGTCTATCAATCTCCCGACGGCGGCGCGACCTGGAACGATCGCAGCGCCTCGCTTCCCACCCGCTCGGTCACCCACATTTCCGTCGATCCCGTCAATCCCCAAACCGTCTACGTCACCTTTTCCGGCTACGCCCCCGCCGGCGCTACCCATCCCGGCCACGTCTTTGAATCCCTCGACGCCGGCAACACCTGGACCGACATCAGCGGCAATCTCCCCAACCTTCCCGTCGACGATCTGGTGATCGATCCCGACCTTCCCAATACGCTCTACATCGCGACCGATGCCGGCGTCATGGCCACCGGCGACGGCGGCAACACCTGGGCGCCGCTCGGCTCCGGATTTCCCAACGTCGTGGTCGAAAGCCTCGTCCTGCATCGCGCCACTCGCACCCTCCGCGCCGCCACGCATGGACGCAGCGTCTGGGATTATCCTCTCGGCGCCGTTTCTTCGCTCCAGCCCGTCATCTCTTCTCTTTCGCCCGCGGTCGGCGACGTCGGAACCGGAGCCTTCGTGCTGACCATCGCCGGATCGAACTTCACCTCGAGCGCACACGTCTGGTGGAACGGCCAGGACCGCCAGGTCCTCTCCGCCTCCGCCACGCAAATCACCGCGCAGATTCTCGCGGCCGATATTCAGTTCGTCGGCCGAGCCTCGGTCGCCGTCTTCGTTCCCGC
>JASHWA010000154.1 GCA_030044325.1 Bryobacteraceae bacterium | reverse complement strand
TACCTGCTCTCGCAAGGCCAGATGGGGCTCTCCGTCGCCTTCGATCTCCCCACGCTGATGGGCGTCGATTCGGACGACCCCACCTCGCTCGGCGAAGTCGGCAAATGCGGCGTGGCGATCGCCTCGCTCGCCGATATGGAAACCCTGTTCCGCGGAATTCCGCTCGGCGACGTCACCGTCTCGATGACCATCAACTCGCCCGCATCGATCATCTGGGCGATGTATCTGGTGGTCGCCGAACAGCAGGGCGTCCCCTGGTCGCGCGTCTCCGGAACGCTTCAAAACGACATCCTCAAAGAGTACATCGCGCAGAAGGAATACATCTATCCGCCGCGGCCTTCCATGCGCCTGGTCACCGATTCCATCGAATTCGCCGCGAACAGCGTCCCGCGCTTCAATCCCATCTCGATTTCGGGCTACCACATCCGCGAAGCCGGCTCGACCGCTGTTCAGGAGCTCGCCTTCACCCTGCGCGACGGCATCGAGTACGTCGATTGGGCGCTCGAACGCGGGCTTCCCGTCGATTCCTTCGCTCCGCGCCTCAGCTTCTTTTTCAATTCCCATAACGATTTCTTCGAGGAGATCGCCAAATTCCGCGCCGCGCGGAAAATCTGGGCGTACGTCATGCGCGACCGCTATCACGCCACAGATGAGCGCAGCCTGAAGTTGCGATTTCATGCCCAAACCGCCGGCTGCTCGCTCACCTGGCAGCAGCCGCAGAACAACATCGTCAGAACCGCGATTCAGGCCATGGCCGCGGTGCTCGGAGGGTGCCAGTCGCTGCACACGAATTCGCTCGATGAAGCCTACGCGCTGCCGAGCGAGCACGCCGTCACCATCGCTCTGCGCACCCAGCAGGTGCTCGCCTA
This sequence comes from Bryobacteraceae bacterium, assembly GCA_030044325.1. GTDB lineage: Bacteria > Acidobacteriota > Terriglobia > Bryobacterales > Bryobacteraceae > Palsa-187. The sequence goes on along the minus strand of JASHWA010000154.1, from coordinate 4,633 downwards.
TGAAAGCGGCATCGCCAGCGTTCCCGACCCGCTCGGCGGCAGCTATTTCGTCGAAAATCTCACCGAAGCCGTCGAAAACGCGGCCAACGAGTACATCCGTAACATCGACAACATGGGCGGAATGATCAACGCCATCGAGCGCGGCTATCCCCAAACCGAAATCGCCAATTCGAGCTTCGAATTCCAGCAGTCGGTGGAGGCCGGCGAGTCGGTCATCGTCGGAGTGAACAAATTCGCCGAAGCTCAGGAAAAACCCATCGAGCTTCTGCAAATCGACGAATCGGTCGAGCGCAAACAGATCGAGCGCCTGCGCGAAATGAAATCGCGCCGCAGCCAGGCCGAAGTGGATCGAACGCTCGACGCACTCCGCACAGCCGCGGGGGGCAACCAAAACACCATGCCGTACATCCTCGACGCCGTCCGCGCCTACGCCACGGTCGGCGAAATGTGCGGCGCGCTCAAAGACGTATTCGGCGGCTACACTGAAACCAGCGTGTTATAGCCAGCACCGCGCGTAAGCGCGGGGGCAAAGAGTGAACGAATGACCGCCCCGCACGTAAGCGCCAGTAAGAAAACCGAGCCCACGGCCTGCGAGCCGCGCCAGTAATGGCGCGGGTTTTCAGGCCCGTAAGCGCCGGGGATGAGTAACTCAGTCCCGGTCCCTTGCACCCTCGACCTCGTCTGGGGTCCCCGAGAGCTTTCGACCAACGCGCTAGCGCAGGCCAGCGCGCGGAAATAATCCGCGTCTAACGCACGTTTCGGCGGCTCTACGGAAACGAGCGTTTTTTAGCGCGCTGCGCCAGCAGGAATGACTGAAGATCCGAACAGGCACTATCGCCGGCTCTAACGCGAACCGAAGGTGAAATTCACTTCCATGAAGTGAGCGATAATAATGGCGAAATGATCGATTGGAGCACGTGCCCGCCGTCGAACGCCACCCCGGCCGAAGGCGGAGCGACCGTGGATCAGTTTCTAGAGTGGTTCCCTGGCGTCTCGCGAGAGCAGGTCAACTCCGTTCTCGAACACGCAGCGCGCAGCCTCGGCGACCAAGTCGCGGTTTGATCTCTGGATGCGGATTCTCCTTGACCACAATACTCCCGCGCCCCTGCGGTACTGGCCCGCACCAGGTTGAAACCGCGTTCGAGCGCGGATGGGCCGAACTGAGCAATGGCGATCTCCTCACAACAAAATCTGAGGGAACGCAGGCTTGCGCTCATCGTGCTCAGCACGAATGATTGGGACCCGCATCCGCCATTTCACGTCCAAAGTTCTCGCTGCGGTCGAGGGAACCCGTCCCGGTTCTCTCGTCGCGGTGGACATCAGTTAACCTCCCGCTACCGCACGTTCGCGATCTGGGCCAGCACCGCCTCCGCGTCTGCCTCCGTGAACGTCTGTGTCTTCGACGAGTGATTCATCGAACAGAACTTCGGCCCGCACATCGAACAGAACGCCGCGTCCTTGAAACCCACCTCGGGCAGCGTCTCGTCGTGATACGCTCGCGCGGTCTCCGGATCGAGCGACAATTCGAACTGCTTGTTCCAGTCGAACGCGAATCGCGCGCGCGACAATTCGTCGTCGCGCTCCCGCGCTCCCGGCCGGTGCCGCGCGATATCGGCGGCGTGCGCGGCGATCTTATACGCAATGAGACCCTGCTTCACGTCCTCGCGATTGGGAAGGCCCAGGTGCTCTTTGGGCGTCACGTAGCACAGCATCGACGCGCCGTGCCATCCGATCATCGCCGCCCCGATCGCCGAGGTGATGTGATCGTATCCCGGCGCGAAATCCGTCACCAGCGGCCCCAGCGTGTAAAACGGCGCTTCCCGGCAGATCTCGTTTTCCTTATCCACCTGCATCTTGATCTGGTCCATCGGAATGTGCCCCGGACCCTCGATCATCAGCTGCACATCGTGCTCCCACGCGACCTTGGTCAGCTCGCCCAGCGTCTCCAATTCCGCGAACTGCGCGCGATCCGATGCATCCGCCAGCGACCCGGGCCGCAAACCGTCGCCCAACGAAAAACTCACATCGTGCTTCTGGAAAATCCTGCAGATCCGGTCAAAATGCTCGTACAGGAAGTTCTGGCGATGATTCTTGACCATCCATTCGGCCAGAATCGCGCCGCCGCGGCTCACGATTCCGGTCACCCGTCCCGTGGTCAGCGGGATGTATTGCACCAGAACTCCGGCGTGGATGGTCATGTAATCCACGCCCTGCTCGGCCTGCTCCTCGATCACTTCGAGCATCACGTCGATATTCAGATCCTCGACGCGCCGCACCCGCGCGAGCGCTTCGTAAATCGGCACCGTCCCGATGGGCACCGGCGAGGCTTGAATGATCGCCTTGCGAATCCGCGGAATATCGCCGCCGGTCGAAAGATCCATCACCGTATCGGCGCCGTATTTCACCGAGTAGCGCAGTTTTTCGAGCTCTTCATCGATATTCGAAGTCGTCGACGAATTCCCGATGTTCGCGTTCACCTTGCACAGCGAAGCCACCCCGATGCACATGGGCTCCAGGTTCGTGTGATGCACGTTCGCCGGAATGATCATGCGGCCGCGCGCCACTTCCGCGCGCACCGTTTCCACCGGCAGGCGCTCGCGCCGCGCGACATATTCCATCTCTTCCGTGACCACGCCGCGGCGGGCGTAATGAATCTGCGTGCGGATGCGGTCGCCGGAGCGCCGCGCTACCCATTCTGTTCGCATACTGCATTGATTATATCGGGAGCCTTCTTAATAAGGTTGTAACCGGGACTGGCTGAGATCAGGCCTATAGAAAGTTTTGATTGGACGGGCGCGCGCCTTCCGCATTACCCTCGATTTATGACCATTTCAGAGGTGATCGACCCCGCCAGCGATGCCGGGATCTTGCGGCGGGTCAGCCGCATCGTCAGTTCCGAACTCTCTCTGGACGAGATGCTGGGAGACGTTCTGGGCCTGACCGCGCAGGCCACCGGCTGCGACGCGTGCCTGGTCTTTCTGGTCGAAGAATCGACGGGGGAGTTCGTTTTGCGCGGTTCCCTGGTTCCGCGCCCGGAGCAATTGGGACACCTTCGCATCAAGATGGGCGAAGGCATCACCGGAATGGTGGCGGAAAGCCTGGAACCGGTAGCGCTCTCGTCCAACGCCAGCTCCCATCCGCATTTCAAAATCTTCCCCTCGCTGATTGAAGACACCTACGAAGCTTTTCTTTCCGTCCCGCTGGTGAACAGAGGCAGGGCGATCGGCGTGATCAACATCCATCATCGCGAAGAGCACGAGCACTCGCGCGATGAAATCGAAACGGTTGCATTCATCGGCGAGCAGATGGGCAGCGCCATCGCCAAAAGCCTGCTCGAAGAGGAAAACGCCCGCCTCGCGGCCGAAACCGAAGAGATGAAGCGGCAGCTTGAAACGCGCAAAGCGGTGGAGCGCGCCAAGGGCATCCTCCAGCGCCGCGAAAATCTGACCGAAGAGGAAGCCTACCTCAGAATGCGCAATGAAAGCCGGCGCCTGCGCCGTCCCATGCGCGAACTGGCGGACGCCATCATCCTCGCCGAAGAGCTGTCCCGCAAACGCGAACCGGGTCTTTCCTGATCTCCTGTTGCGCGATCGCGCGGTTTCCGCCATCTCGCGTCTAATCGGCGAGAATGGGTACTGCACAATCCCATGCTCGCCCGAGTTCTCATCGCCATCCTATGCAGCGCAGCCGCCTTCGCGCTCACCCCGCCCGATTTCGTTCTCTCGAACGACGTGATGCCGCGCAAGCACATCATCGACATGACCATCGACCCCGCGCGCGACACCTTTACCGGCCGCGCCCAAATCGAGGTGGAAATCAGGAAACCAACGGCGCTCATCTGGCTCAACGGAAAAGATCTCATACCTCTAAACGCATCCGTCGGCGCGAAAAAGGCCCGCGCCGAGGCGGTTGGAGACGAATTTATTGCGCTGGAGCTCGATTCGCCAGTTCACGGCCGGCAAACGATTTCGATCGACTACCGCGGCAAGCTGGACGAAAAAGCCATTGTCGGCCCGTATCGCAAACAGACCGACGGGGATTGGTACGTCTTCACCAGCTTCACGCCCATCGACGCCCGCCGCGCCTTCCCCTGCTTCGACGATCCCAAATTCAAAACGCCCTGGCAGATGACGATTCACGTCAAACGCGGCGATAAAGCGTTCACCAATGGCCGCATGCTGAGCGAAACCGATGAGCCGGACGGAATGAAAGCGGTCCATTTCGCCGAAACCAGGCCGCTCCCGGCGGAAGTCGTGGCATTCGCGGTGGGACCCTTTGACGTTTACCAAGGCGTGGAAGCCGGCCACGGCACGCCGATTCGCGTGATCACAGCGAAGGGCCATGCCGAGGAAGGAAAACTCGCCGCGCAGGCAAGCGTGGACGTTCTACCGCGCCTCGAAGCCTATACGGGAATCCCATACGCATTCCAAAAGCTGGATCATCTGGCCGTCCCCGAATTTCCTTTCGGCGCGACGGAAAATCCGGGCCTGATCGTGTATCGCAACCGCTCGCTGCTGGCCGCGCCCGGCGAGGATACGCCGGAAAAGGCGCGTTCCATTCGAGCGCTTCAGGCGCACGAAGTCGGCCATCAATGGTTCGGCGACCTGGTGACGCAGGCGTCCTGGACCGACGT
>JASHWA010000153.1 GCA_030044325.1 Bryobacteraceae bacterium | reverse complement strand
CGGCCGTGAGGAAGTGAAAACGCAGAACGATCCGTCAACACGCATGCATGCATCAACTATCTCTGGTAGTAGAAATATCCACTGTTGTACCCTGATGTTTCTTTCCATGCTCCGATTTTCCCTTCTGCTCCTACTTTCTTCAGCGCTCTTTTCTCAGACTCCCGATACTGTGACGATCAACGGCCACGTCGTCGATCAGAGTCGTGCGGCGCTGCCCGGAGTCGCCATCGAGGTCAGGAATTCGCTCGGCGGGGCTCCGCGCACTGCCCAAAGCGACGACTCCGGCAACTTTTCCATCCCCGGCCTGCCGATCATGGGAACCTATACGATCACGGCCAACAAGACCGGGTTTGCAGAAGCCGCGTTGAACAACCTGACGCTCGCCGCGGGAATCAATCCCGAGGTCAACCTGCAAATGAACGTCGCCGGAGCGTCGGCGCAGGTCACCGTGACAGGCGTCCCGGGCGAAGTGCGCACGGATTCGCCGCAACTGGGCGAATACATCAGCTCGCGCGAAGCGCAGGAGCTGCCGCTGTTCGACGATCGCATCACGTATCTTCCGCTGCTCAACGCCGCCAATCGCCAGGCCATCAACCAGGGCGACGTTTTTATGAACGAAGACCTGTTCACCACCAACGGCGCCGGACGCCGCCAGGCGTGGTTTGAAGTGGACGGCAGCACGGACAACGATAGCTGGGGCCGGCAGACGACGTTCAGCAATGTTCCCACGGCCGCGGTCGACGAAATGATCGTGCTGGAAAACGCGTTTTCAGCCGAATACGGCGGCAGCACGGGGAGCGCGGTCAATATCGTGACCAAGTCGGGAAGCAGTCAGTTTCATGGCGACGCGTTCGAAGCCTGGCGTCCCGCCTCTACAGAAGCCGCGCTTTCCGGCTTCACGTCTTCCAACGCGTCGAGCGGGAACGATATCACCAGCGACACCCTCGGCCAATCCGCGCTCTCGCTCGGCGGCCCGATCAACGATCTGACGCATTTTTTTGCCGCGGGCGAATATACCCGCGAGGACCGCGCCTCCCCGGTGATCTCGCCCGTCGAGCCGGGCAGCTATGTGGGCCATTATCGCGGCTGGCTCGGGTATGTGCGCCTGGATCGCCAGATCAACGCCCGCAATAACATCTTTTATCGCGGCGACCTCGATTCCTTTTTCGACACCAATCCCAACGGGATTGTCGGAGGCAACAGCCTGCCGAGCGTGGCTCGCGTTTTTCACCGCAAAACGTACTCGAACGAGATCGGAGAAACCGATATTCTCTCGCCTACGCTGTTGAATACCGTGCGGCTGCAATTCCAGCTCGCCTCGCCCATCACCGAATTCAATCCCGTCATTTACGGAACCGAGTATTCCGTGCCCATCTCGACCGGCGGGACGTTCACCAGCGGCACGTCCCAATCGGCGCTGCTCATGAACCGCCAGTACCAGGCAAACGACACGCTTTCGGCCACCTGGGGCCAGCACCAGATCAAGTGGGGCGCGGACATGATCTTCGCGCACACCGGCGGCGACAGTAAGGAATTCGGCGGGCCGATTTATCTGGGCGAATTCGTCTATAAATCCTGCACCCTGGCGCTTTCGGTGTGCGAAAGCCCGACCTATCTCGACAACCTCGCCAATGTCTCCACCTACACGCAAAGCTACGGCAATGCGAGCTATACGGTCAACGACGTTTTATGGGCGCTGTTCATGCAGGACGATTATAAAATCCGGCCGGATCTGACCATCAACCTGGGACTGCGTTACGAACAGCAGACCTTTACCAACTCGCGCCTGGATTTCGCGCCCCGCGCCGGTTTCGCCTACAACCTGCTGGGCGACGGGAAAACGGTCATTCGCGGCGGATTTGGGATTTATTATTCGCAAATAGTGGATAATTCGGAAGCGAATTACGCGCTCACCGGACCCACGGGCGTTTTCAACTACACCGCTGCTCCAGGCCAGATCGGATTTCCCACCAGTGTCAGTGCCGTTCCGCTTCCCGCGTTTCCCGCCGGCGCTCAGGCGCCCCTGCGCAGCTTGTATGTGCCGGAGGGGGACGGCACCTATCTCAACCAGTTCTTCCCGACGTCCACTCTCGTCGGATATCAGAGCGGATTGTGGAACCCCTATTCGGAGCAATGGACCTTCGGCATCGAACGGCGCCTGGCGTCTTCCTGGGTGCTGCGCGTCGATTACATCGGCACGCACACGCTGCGCATCAACCGCCCGCTCGACGTCGATCCGCCTTCGCCGTTCGTGAGGACTGCGCCGGGCCAGACACGCTCGGCGCAGGCGGCGAACTGCACTCGTCCTTATTGGATCTGGTGGTACGCGCAGAACAACATGGTCTGCAATCCCAACTCGCCGACCAATCCCGAGCCGCCCTATTCGGTTATCCAAACCGATGTCAACGACGGCTACGCCTACTACGACGCGCTCGATGTGAACCTGAGCCATCGGTTCAGCCGGCATCTGGAAATGCTCGCGAGCTACGTCTGGTCGCACGCCATCGA
>JASHWA010000152.1 GCA_030044325.1 Bryobacteraceae bacterium | reverse complement strand
AACCAGTGGTCCAGCCGCGGAACGTTTTTTTTCACTCCCGACTTCACCAGCCAACCGGCTACGCCCACCGGAAATTCGATCGCGTCACTTCTGCTCGGCTATCCGGATGAAGTTCGCGCCGACACGCAGTTGAGCGAATATCACCTGCGCGATTGGGAGTGGTCCGGCTATTTTCAGGATCAGCTTCGCCTCTGGCGACGGTTAAGCATCGAAGCCGGAATCCGTTATGAATACCTGCCGCCGGTGAGCGAAGAGCACGATCAACTGATGAATTTCAATCTTTCCTATTCCAATCCGGCGCTCACCTCCACTACGGGTTTGAGGGCGCTTCATGACGCGTTCGCTCCACGCGCCGGATTGGCGCTCGATCTGGGCGCCGCGCACGTGAAACCCACCGCGAAAATCCTGGGAAATCCGGTCGGAAGAGTGCTCTCGAACGTGATTAACGGTCCCTGGGTCTTGAGGGGCGGATTCAGCACCAATTACGACACCGGCGCCTACATGTTTCAGGCGAGCCTCGCTCAGAACCCTCCCTATGCTTCGCGCTACGACCTGATCAACGGCGATTTCGCGCTCGGATCGACGCTCGCGCAGGGCCTTCCCGCGCCGGTTTCCATTACACCGACGATCGCGAATCTGGACGCCAATGCGACGCCGGTCTACGCGATCCAGCCCCGCACCTACACTCCCTACACGGAACAATGGAATGTCTTTATCGAGCATCAAATGCTCTCGCGCCTGGATTTCCAGATCGGCGGCATCGGCTCGGGCGGCATTCATCTGTTCAAGACCTACAACGCGAATCAGGCTGATCCGGCCCCGTATCCCTTCACCGTGCCGCGCGAGCCTTACTTTCCCTACGAGTGGCGCATCGACTATCTCGGATTCGGTGGCGGTTCGAGCTACGCGGCCGGCGTGGCCAAGCTCACCGGCAACTTCTGGCGCGGCGTCGTGGTTCAGTTGAGCTACACGTACTCGAAAGCGATCGACGACGCAGCCAGTCCGGCGACCGATCCCATCGGCCGCCCAGACGTTCCGCAAAATATTTACGATCCGCGCGCCAATCGAGGCCCGTCCACGTTCGACGTTCCGCGGCGCGCTGTCTTGCTCGCAGAATATTTGGTGCCGTTTCAGCAGCTCATCATTGCGAACTGGCGCATCGACGCGAACGTGACTTTGCAGTCGGGCTTTCCGTTCACTCCCCAACTCGCAACCAGCACGCTGAACGACGGAAGCTACCAGCTTCCCGATCGTGTCGGCTCCGGCGCGGTCAGCTCGGGACGGTCGTATCTGGACTGGTTCGACACGAGCGCTTTCGTCATTCCTTCGCCATACCAATTTGGCTCATCCGGAATCGACATTTTGCGCGGCCCGGGGCTTGCGACGGTCGATCTGGCGCTCGCGCGAACCTTCCCGCTCAGCCGGCGGCTGAAGATGACACTGCGCCTGGACGCATTTAACATCCTGAATCGAGCCAACTTCGGCCTGCCGAACCGCATTCTCGATCTGGATGACACCGCCGTCATCGATCACACGGTCACGCCCGCGCGGAAGTTTCAACTGTCGGTGCGAATTGAGTGGTAGCGTTCCACGTTTGGCCCGCTGTGCGCGTCAATGCTTGTGGTGAGATTCATCCGCGCGCTGATGGTCTGTCTCGTTACTCTGGGCGCTTCAGACCTGGCCCAAAATTACTATAAAGCCGCGCAGAAGGCGGAAAGGGCCGGGGATGTTTTGAACGCGTACCTGCTGTATGCGCGCGCCGCGGCGCTGGAGCCGGGGAATTTGGAGTTCGCGGCCAAGAAGGCGTCGCTGCGCATCGCCGCCAACCGCTCGGCGCACACCGATTTCGGTCCCGATCCGGCTCAATCGCCCGAAAGGGAGGCTGAGCCGCACGAAGCGGCCGAAACCCGGCCGTTGCTCTCTCCGCCGCGGTTTGCGCCGTCGGGGGAAAAGAAATCGTTCGATCTGAAGGGCGACGCCCAGTCGGTTTTCGAAAAAGTGGGCGAGGCTTACGGCATCAAGTTCACATTCGATTCCGATTACCAGTCGCCGCCGCAGTTTATTTTCCGGATGAACGACGCGGGTTTCCAGGATGCGCTGCGCGCGCTGGAACTGGTGTCGAATTCTTTCGCGGTGGCGCTCGATCCGCATCAGGGGCTGGTGGCGCGCGACACGCAGGCCAAGCGCAACCAGCACGTGCCGGTAGTCGCGGCGTCGATTCCGATTCCGGAGCGCACCAGCGTGCAGGACGCGCAGGAGATGATGACCGCGGTGCAGACGAGCCTGGACATCCGCCGCGCGCAGTTCGATCCCAACCGGCATGTGGTGATACTGCGCGCCGAGGAGGGAAAAATCGCGGCCGCCGAGCGGCTGTTCGCCACACTTTCGCATATGCGGCCGCAGGTGGAATTGGACGTGCAATTTCTGGAAGTGGATAAGACTTCGTCGCTCGGCTACGGGCTCGCCCTTCCGAACCAGCTTTCGGTGGTGAATTTTCTGGGACCGGTGGCGCTTCCGGCGGTGTTTTCCGAGCTCAAAGAACTCACCGGTTCGGCTACGCCGTATGGAGTCGGGATTGGAAACGCGAGCATTCTGGCGACGCTTGCGCGCGCGTCGGCGATCGATCTGCTGGACGCGCAGATTCTCGCCCTCGACGGGCAGGCGGCGACGCTGCACGTGGGCGAACGGTATCCGATCGCGACCAATCAATACGTGGGCAACACGGCGGGACAGACCGGAACGGTGTACACGCCGCCGCCGGCCATCACCTTCGAAGATCTGGGCCTGGTGATGAAAATCACGCCGTCGATCAATGCAGACCAGCAGATCACGCTTGACCTGGAATCCGAATTCAAAACGCTGGGGGCGGTGAGCCCGGTGGCCGGGATTCCGGTGATCAACAATCGGTCGTACAAGGCCACGGTGCGGCTACAGGAAGGCGAGTGGGCGGTGATTTCCGGGCTGATCCAGCTCAACGACAGCGACACTCGCAGCGGATATCCCGGGTTGATCGACGTGCCGATTTTGGGCAGGCTGTTCGCACAAAACAATATCGAGCACGACTCGACGCAGGTTTTGCTGGTGTTGAAGCCGCACGTCGTCGATGAGCCGACCTGGGACGCGCAGCCGCAGCCGCCGTCGATCTGGGTGGGAACGGACACGCGGACGCTGACGGTAAATTGAGCGTCGCCCCCCGGCGATCGCGCTCTCTCCGCTCCCGGACGAGTCTGTGTCGAAACCGTACTCAAACGGCTCCTTACGGTCGCGGCTCGGCGCCGGCGCTCTCCTCCTCCCCGAGCCGCGACCAAAGGGAGCGGTTTTAAAAAAAACGTCGTTATGACGGAGAAGTTCTAATGGCGGGCAATCATGCCGCGGGTGCGAGCACGGGTAGTGCGCTAAATGTTAGCGCACTACCCGAGCACGCCGCAGCGCGTGTTGATATGATCGTTCACTATGAAAACTCCCACGCTTCTGGTCGCGCTTTCGGCGGCGCTGGTTTCGGCGCAACCGCCGCGGAAACCCGTAGTCGAGCTTCAAATGATGACCTGGGCCGAGATCAAGCACGCCGTCGAGGACCAGGGAATGATCAACGTGGTCGTTTACAACGGAGGCGTGGAGCAGCGCGGGCCGCAGAACGTCAGCGGCGGGCACAACCTGATGGGCCAGGAGACCGCTCGCGAAATCGCGCTCAAGATGGGGCATACGCTGGTGGCTCCGGTGCTCCCGTATTCGGTCAACGAAGCGCCGGCGAGCCTGCCGTGGGGGACGATCGGGCTGACCGGCCCGATTTTCGCCGAGGTCAACGAGCGTGTGGCCGAGCAGTTGATCAAGAACGGATTCAAGAACGTTTTCCTGATGGGCGACCATGGCGGCGGGCAGAAGGAGCTGGGCGAGGTCGCCAAGAAACTGGATGAGCAATATTCGCCCAAGGGAATCCACGTTTATTTCTGCGACCAGATGTACGATAAGGCGCAGAACGATTACTGGAAGTGGCTGGAGGATAATCATTATCCGTCGTACGGCCACGCCAGCATCATGGACACTTCCGAGATGCTGTATCTAAGCACGCGCGACGGGCACGACTGGGAGTGGGTGCGCGAGGACCTGATCAAGACTGCGGTGGGCGATCCGGTTCTGGGGCGCGGGCAGAGGCGCGACCCGAACACGCCGCGGATCAACAACGGAATCACAGGCGATGCGCGGCCGTCGACGCCGGAGCTGGGCAAGCGGATTTTCGATATGAAGGTGGATTACGCCGTGCGGCAAATGAAGGAGTTTCTGGCGTCGCAGAAAGCCGCACCGGCGAATTGAGTCGCGCGCCGATGGATCGTTAGCACGCGCGATCCGGCGATCGCGCCTCATATCGCGCATCCGGCTGCTTCTTACCTTCATCCAAATATTGGCGTGGCAAAATAAGGGTGACGTATGAATGCGGTCAAAACGGCGCTGTTGTTGGGGCTTCTGAGCGCGATTCTCCTGTTCGGCGGCGAGGCGATCGGCGGCCGGACCGGGCTTGAATATGGCCTCGTAATCGCCATTTTCATGAATTTTTTCAGTTATTTTTTTTCCGACAAGATCGCCTTGATGAGTTACAGCGCTCAGCCGGTGACGCCGGAACAGAATCCGGAGGTTTATGCGCGCGTTTATCCGCTGGTGCACCATCTGACGCAGCGGATGGGATTGCCGATGCCGAAGCTGTGGCTGCTGCCGGAGGATTCGCCCAATGCGTTTGCAACGGGGCGGAATCCGGAGCACGCATCGGTCGCGTTCACCCAAGGGATTTTGCGGCTGATGAACGATCGCGAGCTTGAAGGGGTGGTCGCGCATGAACTGGGGCACGTGCTGCATCGCGATATTCTGATCAGCTCGGTTGCGGCGACCATTGCGGCGGCGATCACGTTTCTGGCGCGCATGGCGTTCTGGTTCGGGCCGCGCGGCAATGACGACGATGAGCGCGGAAGCGCTTTTGGCGGTTTGCTGATGATGATTCTGGCTCCCATCGCGGCGATGCTGATCCAGATGGCGATTTCACGGACGCGCGAGTTCAGCGCGGATGCGGCGTCGGCGAAATACACGGGGTCGCCGGATGAGCTGATCAGCGCGCTGGGCAAGCTTGATACGAGCATCCAGCGTAACCCGATGACGGACGCGACGCCCTCGACGGCGCACATGTTCATTCTGAATCCGTTCGGGCGGGGAGGGTTGATGCGGCTGTTTTCAACGCACCCCTCAACCGAAGAACGGATCGCGCGGCTCCAGGCGATGCGTTACTCCCAGATTCGGTGAACGTTCACGGCGTGTACAACCCCATCGCCTTTTTCACTTTTTCCACCGTTCCATCCGCGATCGGGGTGATTCGTTCGGCTCCGTCGGCGAGCACTCGAGCGATGTAGCCGCGCTCATTCATGATTTCGTGATAACGCTTCTGAACCGGCTCGAGCGAAGCGACCACGGCTTCCGCCACGCGCTTTTTCAGATCGCCGTAGCGCAATCCCGAAAACTGCGCGCGCAAATCGTCATTCGAACAGCCGGTGAACGCCTGGTAGATCGTCAAGAGATTTTCGACACCGGCGCCCAATTGTTCGAAATCGACAGCGGGATTCGAGTCCGTGGTTGCCCGCATGATCTTCTTGCGAATCACGTCCGGAGGATCGAGCAGGCTGACGGCGTGCCCGCTGCCGGCCGTCGATTTGCTCATCTTTTTTTCCGGCTCATCGAGCCCCATTACGCGCGCACCCACCGACGGCATGTGCGTTTCCGGCATCACGAAGGTTTCGCCGTACAGCGAGTTGAAGCGCTGGGCGATGTCGCGCGTGAGCTCGACGTGCTGCTTCTGGTCGTCGCCGACGGGAACCAGCGCGGCGTCATATAAGAGGATGTCGGCGGCCATCAGGACGGGATATTGCAGCAATCCGTCGCTGACGCTCTCCGCGATGGGCAGATCCGCCTTGCTGAGGGGGCCGGTATCGGTAGCGTAGGCTTCAGGGTAGGCGTCTGGGTAGGCCTCGGGCCTCGCCTCGGGGCGGGCCCTCGAGTAGAGGTCACGCGCCTTCGATTTATACTGCGTCATGCGTTCGAGCCAGCCGACCGGAGTGACGCAGGTCAGCATCCAGGCGAGCTCGGCGTGCGCGGGAATCGCCGATTGCACCACCAGCGCGGAATGCTGCGGATCGA
>JASHWA010000014.1 GCA_030044325.1 Bryobacteraceae bacterium | reverse complement strand
CGGGGTTGTATACGCTCACCGGAGATGTGAGCGGGTCGTCAGCGGAGGTTGTCGTGACACTGGCGGTGGATAAAACATTTTCGACGGCGAATGATAAGCGCGAGTTGGGGGTGGTGGTGGTGGGCGTGGGATTCAGATAGTTTGGCACGGCGCCTGCCACCACCCCTCCGTCACGATCGCAACTGCTCAGGCGACTTCGTGGTGCAGCCGGTTGTAGAACAGCGGGTGCGTCTTGGTAACGTAGTCGAATTTCTTCGCCAGCGCCAGAGCCACCAGCGAAACAACCGGCTCAAAGACGATCACCACCAGGTAGTTCAGGGCAAACCACAGGATCGCATTCACATTGTTCGCGCCGAACCCTTTACCGTAAAGGCACCAGAACGCCACAACCAGAATCACTCCGCCCTGATACGCGAACGACAGCGCCAGCAACTGCCAATAGCTCATGTTGACGTAGGCGGTGTGGTGCGGAACGATTCGCTTGGCGAGCCAGCTTACCAGGACCAGCGGCAGGATCAGAGTCGTGACGTTGATGAAGTATTGCGGCAGGTCCGCCGGCTGGAACAGCACACCCTGCAACAGCAATCCCGCTGCGAGTCCTATCGCGGCAGGCCCGGCCCCAAACACGACGTACAAGGCCGCACCGAAGATGAAATGCACCTCCGATGGACCGACGACATAGTGCGGCAGCACCTGAAAGAAGAGAAGCACCTGCACGGTGGTCGCGATACTTCGCCAGACCAGGGCTTTGGTTCCACCGTCGTTGCGAACGGTGTCTCGGGACAACTTTGCGGCCAGAGCAAAAGCCACCGCGCTGGTCGCGTAACTCAGGATCATCTTGTTGCCTTCTACAACACCCGGCGAAATGTGCATATCGGGCCTCCTCGCGTTCAAGCGTAAAGCTTGTTTCCGCTCAACGTGCAAACCGTGTACCACGGCTCGCCTCGCGCGGCATCGCGGAAAAGATCTTGCGAATCTGTTTGTTGCGGTTTATCCTGCCATCCCGACATTTCTGGAGGGGCCAAGCGGGTGCGGCATCCCGCCCAAGTTCCCTGCGCCAAGAGGCGAAGCGCGGCTGCGGCGGTCAGGAGCTCTTGGCGATGTCTACCAGGTCGCTGAAGACGCCGTAGGCGGTTTGTTCGACGCCGGGGTTCAGCTCGACTGTGCCGATGGTGCCCATCAGATCCGTGTCGAACAGCAAAAGACTCGAAGTGTGATGCGTGCTTGCGAGAATGTCATGTTCGGATATCACTTCGGCGCGGACTCGCAGCTTCACTCCGTTGGGGGTGGTTCGGGCGCGGCTCACCAGGCGGACGGTTTTTTCCTGCCGTTTGAGCGCGTGCAGTTTTTCGGGTGTCAGCCGCGCGATTCCGCGGCGATCGACGTCGAGAGGCGTCAGGCGCGCGTCCATTAAAACATTTGCGAGCGCGGCTGTTTTGGCGGCGGCGTCCCAGCCGTCGATATCGAAGCTCGCGTCGGCTTCGGTGACGCCGATGCGGCGGGCTTCCTCGACGCCTTCTGCAAGCGTCCGGCCGGCGCGCATGGCTTCGATCACGACGTTGGTGGTCGAATTGACCACCCCCGTGAACCCGCGAATCTTGCACCCCGGAAGATTGTTGCGCACGAGATTGAAGACGGGAGCGCCGTCCATGACGATCGATTCGAAGCGGAATTCGACGCCCGAGCGGCGGGCTTCTTCGGCGAGCGCGGCGTAGGCGTGGGCGATGGGTCCTTTGTTGGCCGTGATCGCGTGGCAGCCGCGGGCGAATGCGGCGCGGATGTGGGAAATGGCGGGTTCGCCCGTGGCGGGATTGAGCGTGGTCAGCTCGATGACGACTTCGGGTCTGGCGCGATCGAGGAATTCATCGATCGAATCGATGCGCTTGCCGAATGGGGGTTCGAGCGGGAGGCCGCGGGGGTCGATGGCGGCGCCGTGGCGCAGGGTTTGAATGGCGACGATGCGGAACGGGAAAACTTTCCGCTGCGATCCGAGCAGGCGCGCGAAGGCGCGGCCCACGTTTCCATATCCGAAGAGTGCGACGTTCAGAAATCGATCCGATCCATTAAGGAATTCAGATCCGATTCTAACGTAGCGCGGGTGCGGCGCAGGTGAGCTTGCCGGTCGCGCAGCGTGCCGAGGCTGGTTTCGGCGGATGCGAGCTGGCGGGCGTACTGCTGGACGAGCTCCTGCTGGCCGCTGACCGCGTTCAGGCTCTGGATATTGGCGCGCGTGCGCTCCTGATCCTGCGTCAGGTCGGCGATGTCGCTTTGGGCGCGCTTCTGCGCGGCGTCATTCTCCGCGATTTCGCGCTTTTTCTGGATGATTTGCTCGATCTGGCGGCGCTGGGCGTCGCTGAGGGGTTTGTTTTCGATCCAGGCGACCAGGGCGTCGGGGGTCATATTGGCGACTTCGTAGACCTGGTTCACCAGCCGCTCTTCTTTCACCGGAAGTGTCGCATTTCCGCTTGCGGCGAGCTTCACTTCAAAGCGATACGCGTTGGCGGTGCGCTCGGCGGGAGTTTGATCGAGCAGCTTGTAGCCGGCGCGCTGGGCATGCTCGATGATCAGCGTTTTGGGCTTGGCATCGACGTTGTGGATGGTGTAGGTTCTGGTTTCCTCGACCGCGGCGCGCGCGCTCAGGACGCCGCGATGGAAGTGGACTTCGCGAACCACGTCGCGCGAGGTGTCCCATTTGGTGGTGACGCGCGTTCCCAGATCGACTCCGTAGCTGATCAGGCGCTTGTCGCCGGCTTTGACGGTTTCGACCAGGGCTTCACCCGAGTAGGTGTTCGAATCGTAAACGGTGATGGGTCCGCCGTCGAGCGTTTTGCCGGTGTTGTTGGTGATTTCGGCGGCGTCCATGGGATGGAGGCCGAAGCTTTCCATGTAGATGAGGAGTTTGCGCGCGCCGATTTTCTGCTGCAGGAAGGGCAGCATGGCGGATTCGCCTTTTTTGATGGTGACGGGGGAGGAAAAACTGTATTCGAAGAGCTCGCCGGCGTCGGAGGTTTCGGCGGCGGCGGCGATGGAGGAGTCAACGTTCACGTTCCGATACGATCCTCCGCCGAAACCGCCTCCAGCGCCCGCGCGCGTCGCCCTCTTTGCGTTGGCCTGCGGCGCGGGCGCCATGGTCGCGGCGTCCGTCACCATCACGGGTGCGTCGAAGACGGTCGGCGCGACCGCTTGGTTTTCCGCCAGCTCCGCTTCCGGCCGAGTGATGTATTTCGGCGGATACAACTGCGTAATAAACGAAATCGGTTTTCCGGAAACCACGCTCAGCCGCACATTCGACCAATCCTCGCCCGTCGTGTTATCCACAATCGCCCATCCCTCAAGTGTCGGTTGAGATTCCGTCCCGAACACCAGCCGATAGCTCGATTTCCACACCGGCGAAGGGATCGTATAGCGCGCGATCAGATCGCGTGCGGCGCTGCCGGTAGAATCGATGTAGATACTGCGCCGGTCTTTCGAATGCGCCTGGCTCAATACATCAAGATAATCCTTCAAAAGCGCCTGTAACTTATTATCAGAGAATCGGATAGTACTCGCAGCACCGAGATCGAAGCGGCGCATTTCGCCCGAATCGTCGAGGAGCGTGACGGTCTGCTGTTCGGGCTGCTTGTCGGTGGCGGCGACCAGGCGGGCGCTGACGATTGCGCCGGCGATGGTCTCGCTGCCGAGGCGCAATTCGATACGCGAGCCTTTCATCTGGTCGAGGAACGCGGCGAGCGGGGAGCCGGCGCCGACCGCAAACGGGAAGTTTTCGAGACGCTTTTCCAGGGGCTCGCTGGCGTCATAGCGCACGCTCGAAATCTTCGCCCCGTTGCGATCCGTCACAGTGAGCGATTTGAGCACATCGTTCATATCGTCGGCTTTGAATTCGAGGCGGACGGTTTCGCCGGGCTGTAGCTCGCCGGCGCGGGTGAAATAGGCAACGCCGTGCTTGTAGAGAATCACTTCGCGAACGGGAAGATCGGCCGCGAAAGCGGCAGTGAGAGCGGCTTGGAGCCAAACAATTTGCCTGAACATTGTGGAACCTCGAAATAGGGGACACCATCGCGGCGCGGGATGTTCCCCGGGCCGGGTCGCGCATTCCCCCCCGCGCTTACGCACGGGGCTTGCCATTGTTGGTGATCACTCTGCGCTTGACACGAGCAAGCGGCACGCGTCAGACTCGAATAGTTGTCTTCATTCAGTCCAAACAATCGGAGCAAAAGCTTGACCAAATTACTCGGGGCGTTCGCGTGGGTGTTTGCGGCCACGGGGATGGCACAAGTCGGCAGCTATCTGGGGCCGGGGGTCATGAGCAACGGGTCGGGAACGATCGGCGACCGTAGCGGCGCGCCGGTGGATCTGAGAATGTTCGCCAGCGTGAGCGGATTTTACGACACGGGTCTGGTTCCCTTCGCGCTCAATTCGCAAGGACAGTTGGAGAACCTGAGCGGGCTGTATGGCGAACAGCTCAGCGGCGGCGTTTACGGGACGCACACCTGGCACAACTCGGTGCTGGGCCTGGACTTCTCGGGCAGTCTGTATCATTACGATGATTACTCCCAGTTTGACGGGAGCACGGCGTACCTGATGCTGGGCTATACGTATCAGAAATCGCGCCACATCGTATTCAATCTGAAGCAAGTGGCGGGAACCAGCTCGCTGCCCTACGGCTACGGGTCGGCCTATGAGCCGTCCACGGTTCTGACCAACCAGCCCACCGCGGAGCTGTTCGACAACCGTTTTTATTTTCTGCAATCCACGGCGGAAATGAGCTACGTGCAATCATCGCGCCTCAGCTACACGATGGGCGGGGATGGTTATCTGGTGGACCGGCAGGCGTCGGCGCTGGCCAATCTCCGGGGGTACACGGCGCGGGGGGTGATTCGATACCGGCTGTCGCAGCGCAAAACACTCGGGTTCCAGTACCAGCATTACTTCATGGATTTTCCGCCTTCGTTCGGGCAATCGACGACGGACATGGGCCAGGCGTTCTTCGCGAGTTCCGTGGGAAAAAACTGGACGTACCGGCTGGTGGGCGGCGCCTTCAACACGGAGGTGTCGGGGGTGGAGCAGATCTCGATCAATCCGGTGATTGCGGCGCTGCTGGGAACCTCGGTTGGAATCCGGGCGTTTTACCGGCAGGACATCTATCCCGCGGTGGAGGCGAATCTGTCAGGTCACATGAAGAATTCCTTTATCGGATTCGACGCGGCGGAAACCATCGCGCCGGGAAACGGCGTGTACCTGACATCGCGGCAGATTTCGGGAACCGCGAGCTACAGCTACACGGGAATCCGGAAGTGGAATTTCGGGATCAGCGGCGGCTACTATAAGCTCGACGCGATCGGGCAGGGAATCCAGCCGTATTCGGGATTGACCGGCGGCGCGGGTTTTACCTACGGGCTGACGCGCGCGTTTCACCTGGTCGGACGCTACGATTACCGGAGACAGGAGATCGTCCTGGTCAACGGTTTCCGCAACGACAGCTATCGCGTGAGCATGGGGCTCGCTTTCAGCCCGGGCGACGTGCCGCTGTCACTGTGGTGATCGATGCCCGGCGCGCGCCTGCTCCTGGTGGATGACGAGCCGGCGCTGCTCGATCTGCTGAAAAAATATCTGGAGCGGCTGGGTTACCTGGCGGAGGCTTGCGGGTCGCCCGAAGAGGCGCTGGAAATCTTCGAGCGCAATCCGGAAGAGTTCGCGCTGGTGCTGACCGATCTGTCGTTCCCCTCGATTTCCGGCGAGGAGATGGTCGAGCGCATGCGGGCGCGCAATCCGCGGCTGCGCGCGATCATTTCGAGCGGGTATCCGTACGAGCCGCGATCGAAACACACGGCGTTTCTGCTCAAGCCTTACGCGCCGAAGATGCTGGCGGAGGCGATCGGGAAAATGACCACGCGGGATTAAAACGGCAAACCGCAGCGTGACGGCCGGCGGCTGTCGAGCGCAGTCAGTTCCGGCCGCAGATGTCCGGAGTCCGGCACATTCCGCCGGGGCAGGACGGCAGGGCCTGCTCCGAGCGGCCGTTGGCATGCGCCGAAAAGGTGGAAAACTGCACCTTCAGATGCGTTTCTCCGCAGTGCGGACACAAGACCTGGTCGTCGGCGCGGCGCACCAGCTTTTCGAACTTGGTTCCGCAGTCATCGCACAGATATTCAAAGATGGGCATAATTCACTCGAGTAGCGACATTGCTATTTTATCAATCCAGGCGCGCACTTCGCGCTGGGGCGCGGAATAATCGTTGACCAGAATCGAAAATGCGAGCAGGCCATGGGTTTTGCTGTCGGCGTAACCGGAGAGCGCCAGGGCGCGGCTGAGCGAGCCGGTTTTGGCGCGAATCCCCTTGCCGTCCGACATGCAGCACAGACGATGCGAAAGCGTTCCGTCTTCTCCTCCCACCGGAAGCAGCGACATCCAGGCGTCGCGATATTTGGAAGCGTCGAGATACACCAGCAGGCGCGTGATGGCCCGCGGCGTGACCATGGCGCCGCGCGACAAACCGGAGCCGTCCTCCAATCGCGCTTCGTCTTTGGCCGCGCCGATTTCGTGCAGCATCGCGCCCATTTCTTCGAGACCGGCTTCGCGCGTGCCCTGGTGGCGGGTGACGCGGCCCACTTCGCGCAGCATCAGCTCGGCGAAGAGATTCTGGCTGACCTTATCCATCACCTGCAACAGATCTTCGAGCGGCGGCGAGGTTCGCGACGCGACCACGGTCCCGAGCGTTACCGGATAATCGTCGGATGTGGTGCGGTGCCGGGCGACGGGGCGGCCGCGAATGGTCACGCCCCGGCGCAGCAAGGCATCGTACAGCGCGCAGGCGGCGTAATAGGCGGGATCGTCGATGGCGACCGATTCGCGCACCGCGCCGCCGGCCGGGAGGCTGCCCCACAGCAGAATCTGGCGCGAACCCGCCGGCCGCGACATGCGAATCTTCGGCTCAACGCCGCGCCCCACCGTCGCCACCCGATTATCGATCGAAAAATATTCGAGGGGCGGATCGACGGTCACCTGCGCATCGTCGCCGGGCTGCGCGCCCGCGTGGATGGTGAGCGAAACCGTGTTCTCGTTGACGGTCAGCGCGCTCACCGGGGCGCCGAAATCGCGCAGCGCGTCGTCCTGCGTCCAGGTGGGTGCGTAGGGCGCCCAGGGATACAGGCGGTCATCGCCCGCGATGTCGCCATCGACCGATCGGACGCCGCTCGCGACGATCTGATCGGCGAGCTGTTCGATGGCCGCGAGTCCCGGCTGCGCGGGCGCATCCTTTTGGTACGGAAACGCGCGGCCGGAAAGGGAGGGGTCGCCGCTGCCGGTGAGCGCCAGGTCGCCCGAAGGCTCGCGCACCACCTGCGTGGTGAAACGATAGTCGGGACCGAGCCGCGTGAGCGCCAGCGCGGAGGTGAACAGCTTCATGTTCGAGGCCGGCTGAAACAGCTTGTCTTCGTTGCGGTGATAAATCGTCTTGCCGCTGGCGATCTCGACTACGTGGATGCCGTAGAATCCGCGCGCGACCGGTCCACTTGCATCGGCGAGCGCATCAATGCGATGTTCGAGGTCTGTGGCCGCGCACAATAACGCCGAAGCCGCGAACCAGAGCGCCCCGCGCCACGCCATGATTCTTCGAGGATCGCACAATTGGCGCGCGCCGGCGCTGCTGTTTGCGGGCGTGTATTTTTTCTCCGGACTCAGCCCTGTCGCGACATCTTTCGATTCGCGCTGGAACGTGTATATCGCGATGAGCCTGTGGGATCACGGCGCGACCAGGCTCGACGCATATCCGCGCGCGATTTTTCCGGAAGAATATGCGCTCGAATGCGTGGACCAGGCGGGGCATGTGCGCACACACGTCGCGTCGTGCGACGGGCACTGGTATAACAGCTATCCCATTGGCGGGCCGGTTTTGGAGACTCCGCTGATCGTCGCGGCGGTGGAAGTGCTGCGCGCGGCGCGTCCGCTGATGGCGCATTTTCATTCCTCGAACGCGGTGATCGCGGGATTCTTGCGCGCCGATTACGACATCGCGCATCCGATCATCGAAGAACAGTGCGCATCGGCGCTGCTGGCGGCATCGGCGGTGATGATGTATTTCATCGCGCTTCGATTTCTGCCCGGCCGGCGAGCGGTGTGGCTGGCGTTGCTGTTCGCGCTGGCGACTTCGGCATACAGCGTCGCGGGGCGCGCGTTATGGCAGCACACGCCGTCGATGCTGCTGTTGACCATCATTATTTACTTGCTGCTCGGCGCCGAACAGCGGCCGGCGATGGCTGCGTGGGCGGGATTGCCGGTCGCGCTGGCCTACACGGTCCGGCCGACCGATTCGCTGTTCGTGCTGATTTTCACGTTGTACGTGGCGGTGAGGCATGGCCGGCAGTTACCGGGTTTTTTGCTGGCCGCCGCGCCGGTGGCGATTGCGTTTGTCGCCTACAACGAATCCATTTATCACGCGATTTTGTCGCCGTATTATCACACGCAGCTCGACGGATTTTTGCCGCGCTACTGGCCGAGGCTGGGGATGGACCTGGCGGGCAACGTGATCAGCCCGTCGCGCGGACTGTTTGTTTACACGCCGGTTTTTCTGTTCGCGGCGTGGAGCATGATCCGGCGGAAATGGCGCGCGCCGATTGCGCCCTGGCTGACCGCTCTGGTGGTGTTGCATTGGTTCGCGGTTTCGGCCTACATCGCCAACTGGTGGGCCGGCGACAGCTACGGGCCGCGCTTTTTCACCGATCTGACGCCGGTTTTCGTGCTGTTTCTGATTCCTTATTTTCGGGATTGGACGGGTCTTTCCCGCGGCGTGCGAACGGCGTTCGTGACGCTTGCGCTGATCGGATTCGCGATGCATCTGCGCGGGGGATGGTCGGGGGCGGTATACGAGTGGAACGTAAAGCCGGCGGATATCGATCAGCATCCGGAGCGCAACTGGGACTGGAGCGATCCGCCGTTTTTGAGATAGCCGCGAATGAACGCGATTCGCGCATCCGTGTTCATTCGCGGGTTAATTCGGTTTATGATGGAGGTTGGTTCCTCTTAAATGAGCGCAGCAGCCCCCGGAATCGCGGCGCCCGTCCGCGTTCTGCGATTCTGGAACACCACCATCGGCAAGAAAGCCGTGATGGCCGCGAGCGGTATCATTCTGGCGCTATTCGTCATCGGCCACCTGATCGGCAATCTGCAAATTTTCCTCGGGCCGGACCAGTTCAACGGCTACGCGCGAACGCTGCGCCATCTTCCCGAGCTGCTGTGGCCGGTGCGCGCGATCCTGCTCGTTTGCGTGACCCTGCACATCTGGAGCTCCCTGCAACTCGCCGTGGTCAAGAGCGAAGCGCGGCCCATCGGCTACGCGAAACGCACGCCCGCGGGCTCCAGCTACGCTTCGCGCACGATGTACTGGAGCGGGCCGATTATCGCGGCTTTCGTCGTCTATCACCTGATGGAGTTCACTTTCGGCGTGGGAGGCACGCCGTATCACGAGTTCGACGCTTACGGCAACGTGATCCAGGGGTTCAAAGTCCCCGCGGTTACGATTTTCTACGTCATCGCGATGGGGCTTTTGTGCCTGCACCTGCGGCATGGGCTGTGGAGCCTGTTTCAGTCGCTCGGCTTCAATCATCCGCGGCACATGCCCAGGATCAAGCGCGCGGCGTCGATCATCGCGCTGTTCGTCTTTTTCGGCTTCAGCTCGATTCCGCTCGCGGTGCTGACGGGCCTGATCCCGCAAGTCCTCTAGATACCCATGAATCTCGACGCGAGAATCCCCAGCGGGCCGATTGACAAGGCGTGGGACAAAGCCAAGTTCGAAATGAAGCTGGTGAATCCGGCCAACAAGCGCAAGTACGAAATCATCGTGGTGGGCAGCGGACTGGCCGGGGCTTCGGCGGCGGCCACGCTGGCCGAGCTGGGCTACAACGTCAAATGTTTTTGCTTCCAGGATTCGCCGCGGCGCGCGCATTCGATTGCGGCGCAGGGCGGAATCAACGCGGCGAAAAATTATCAGAACGACGGCGACAGCATTTACCGGCTGTTCTACGACACGGTGAAGGGCGGCGATTTCCGGGCGCGCGAAGCCAACGTTTATCGCCTGGCGCAGATCAGCGTGAACATTATCGATCAGTGCGTGGCCCAGGGGGTCCCGTTTGCGCGGGAATACGGCGGAACGCTGGCCAATCGAAGTTTCGGCGGCGCGCAGGTTTCGCGAACGTTCTATGCTCGCGGGCAGACCGGACAGCAGCTTTTGCTGGGCGCGTATCAGGCGCTGGAGCGGCAGGTGGACGCGGGGCGCGTGAAGATGATGCCGCGCGCGGAGATGCTCGACCTGGTGGTGGTGAACGGACGCGCGCGCGGGATCGTCACGCGCGATCTGGTGACGGGGGCGATTGAATCACATGCGGCCGACGCGGTGGTGCTCGGCACCGGCGGCTACGGCAACGTGTATTATCTTTCGACCAACGCGAAGGGATCGAATTGTACCGCGATCTGGCGAGCCTACAAGCGCGGCGCGGCCTTCGCCAATCCCTGCTTCACGCAGATTCATCCCACCTGCATTCCGGTGAGCGGGAATTATCAGTCCAAGCTGACGCTGATGTCGGAATCGCTGCGCAACGACGGGCGCATCTGGGTTCCGCTCGCCAAGGGCGACAAGCGCGCGCCCAACGAGATCCCCGAAGCCGAGCGCGATTATTATCTGGAGCGGCGTTATCCGAGCTTCGGAAACCTGGTGCCGCGCGACGTCGCTTCTCGCAACGCCAAAGCGGTGTGCGATGAAGGCCGCGGCGTGGGCGAGCACGGCCTGGGAGTGTATCTCGATTTCGCCGACGCGATCAAGCGCCTGGGGCGCGCCGTGATCGAGGAGCGCTACGGAAATCTTTTCGAGATGTATGAGCGCATCACCGATGAAGATCCGTACAAAGTGCCCATGCGCATTTATCCCGCGATTCACTACACCATGGGTGGATTGTGGGTCGATTATCAGTTGATGTCGACCATCCCCGGCCTGTTCGTGATCGGCGAGGCGAATTTTTCCGATCACGGCGCCAATCGCCTGGGCGCGAGCGCGCTGATGCAGGGTTTGTCAGACGGCTATTTCATCGTTCCCTACACCATCGGCAATTATCTGGCGAGCGAAAGGTTCGAAAAAGTCGAGCCGGCGCAGGCCGAATTTCTGGCGGTTCAGGACCAAGTGGCGCAGCGGACGCGGCGATTGCTGAACGCGAAGGGATCTCGCACGGTGGATTCGTTCCATCGCGAGCTGGGGAAAATCGTTTGGGACGATTGCGGGATGTCGCGAAACGCGGCGGCCTTGACGGAAGCGCTCGGAAAGATCCGCGCGTTGCGTGAGGAATATTGGCGCGACGTGAAGGTGCTGGGAGCGGCGGAGGAGATCAATCAGTCGCTTGAAAAAGCCGGGCGCGTGGCGGATTTCTTCGAGCTGGCGGAATTGATGTGCCTCGACGCGCTCGATCGCGACGAATCCTGCGGCGGGCATTTTCGGGAAGAGCATCAGACCGCGGACGGCGAAGCCCTGCGCGATGACCAGCGCTTCAGCTACGTCGCGGCGTGGGAATATGCGGGTCCGGATCAGCCGCCGGTGCTGCACAAAGAGCCGCTGATGTTCGAATACGTGCATCCGTCGCAGAGGAGTTACAAATGAGGAACCCGTCGCGACTTTACTGGCCACTGGCCACTGGCCACTGACCACTATGAAGCTCATCTTCCACATCTGGCGCCAGCCCGCGCGAAACAAGCCGGGACGGATGGTCCGCTACGAGCACGCGAATCTGAATCCCGACATGTCGATGCTGGAAGCGCTCGACGTGTTGAACGAAGATCTGATTCTCAAGGGCGAAGAGCCGGTGGTGTTCGAGCACGATTGCCGGGAGGGGATTTGCGGATCGTGCGGATTCATGATCAACGGGATTGCGCACGGCCCGCTTCCGAAAACGACGGTCTGCCAGCTCACGCTGCGCCATTTTCGAGACGGCGAGGAGCTGGTTTTGGAGCCGTGGCGCGCGCGCGCGTTTCCGGTGCTGAAGGATTTGATGGTCGATCGGTCGGCGTTCGATCGGATTATCGCGGCGGGCGGATATATTTCGATTCCCGCGGGCAGTGCTCCCGACGGCAATGACATTCTGGTCGCCAAAGACGATTCGGATCGCGCCATGGACGCTGCGGCGTGTATCGGCTGCGGAGCGTGCGTCGCCGCGTGCCCGAACGCGAGCGCGTCGTTGTTCACGGCCGCGAAAATTTCGCATCTGGGATTGCTTCCGCAAGGCCAGCCCGAACGCGATTCGCGGGCGCTGCGGATGGTCAAGACGATGAACGCGGAATCGTTCGGCCAGTGCACCAATATCGGCGAGTGCGAAGCGGTGTGCCCGAAGGGAATTCGCCTCGAAGTAATCGCGCGTATGAATCACGATTTCATCGGAGCAAGCTGGCGCGCGCGCTGAGACCGCTAGCGTCCACTCGACCCCTCGATCCACGTCTTCAGTCGCTCGAACATCTTCTCTGGAAGAAGGATGCGCCCATTCTGCAGGCACACCTGATACGGTCCGTCGCAAACACTGCCATTTCCGGTGACGACGATGTCGCTGGTTGAAGGCAGCGGTCCGCCGTCCATCGGCGCCGCGGCCGGGGCGGGGAGCAGCCTGCGATAAGCTTGGCCATCACAACGAACAGCGTCTCACCGGTGCGCGTCACGATCGGTCCGCCGGCGGCGCTTCATCGTCCCGTGGGTCCCTGACGGCCGCTCCGCCGTAGCGAATCTCGCAGGCTTGCCGCACAAGTTCGCTGAAGCTTATTTTCCGCTTCTTGGCGAGGCTCTTCATCCGTCGACGCAACGTCGGCGGCAGTACGACCGCGACTCTCTTCGTCAGCGCCATACCCTATGTTACTTCTTGATCCCCGCCGCCGCGATCTGGGCTATATCCAGCAACTTCGGAGGATTCTCCGACACTGCGGCGAGCGCGTCGCGGAACATCGTGTTACAGAACGGGCATGCTGCGCCGACCACTTCTGCACCGGTCGCCACCAGCTCTTTGGCTCGCGTGTGGCTTACGCGATCGCCGTGTTCTTCTCCTAAAAACGCCAACCCTCCGCCGGCGCCGCAGCAGAAACTTCGTTCGCGGGAGCGGGCGGGGTCGACGACTTCGCCTGCGAGCGCGGCGACCGTGCGCGGCTCTTCGAAAACGCCGCGATATCGGCCCAGATAGCAGGGATCATGAAAAACGACTTTCCGGCCTGCGCCGTCGCGAGGCAATTTGTCGATGTGGCGAGCCATGAATTCGCTGTGATGCTCGACCGGAGGCGCTTCGCCGAACTCGCGCCAGTCGGTCGAAATCGTGCGCACGCAGTGCGGGCAGATGGAGACGATTTTCTTGACGTTGGATGACTTAAGCGTTTCCAGGTTCTGCTCGGTAAGCTGCTGAAATACGAGATCGTTTCCCAGGCGCCGCGCGGGATCGCCGGTGCAGCGCTCCTTGCGCAGCACGCCGAACGTCGTTCCCAGGTGCTGCATCACGCGCGCAAACGACGAAATGATTTCGCGGCCCTGCGGATCGTAGGCTCCCATGCATCCCAGCCACAAACAATATTCCTGGGATCCGTCGAACACGGGAAATTGCTGCTTCTGGATGAATTTTTCGCGCTCGCTCGAGGCGAACCCGAGGGCGTTGCCGTTGCGCTCGAGCGCGAGGAACAGTTTCGTCCCATAATCGTCTTCCCATTTGCCTGTATTCACCGCGCCGCGGCGCAGGCCGATGATGATGGGCAGATGCTCGATGCCGACCGGGCATTGATATTCGCACGACCCGCAGGTGGTGCATTGAAACGCGGCTTCCTGTGAAACATAACTTTCGAGAATTGGTTTATCCGATGTCGGGCCGAATTCGTTCAGGTAGCCGCGCACGCCCAGCGCGATTTTCTTGGGGTCCAGAATCTTGTGCGTGTTGAACGCCGGGCAGTGTTCGGAGCAGCGCCCGCATTCGACGCAGGAATACACCTGCAGCGCGACGATCCTGGTCAGATCCTTGCCGGTATCGAGCCCGAAATCTTCGTCTCCGACCAGCGGCGGAATTCGCGAAAACCCGCCGCGCGACAGAAAGATCGTCACCGGACTCAGCACCAGGTGCAGATGCTTGGTATGCGGGATCAGCGGCAAAAACGCGAGCAGGCACGCGGTATGCGCCCACCACAGCGGCTTTTCATACTGGGGCCAGATTGCGACTGCGATGAAGGTGACCATCAGCAGAAAAATCAGCAGCGCGATCACGCCCGATTCCTTCGACAATTCGCCCAGCCACTGCGGGCGCACGAAGAATCGGCGGACGAAGAGTCCGAAGATTCCGGCGGCGACCAGCACTCCGAACCACGCCGCGAATTTTTTGTAAGCATCGCCGAACATGTTGTCGAGAATCGGGAAGCCGAGGCCGGTGGCGAAATGATTCAGTGTGATCAGCGCGAAGACGCAGAATCCCCAGAACACGAAGGCGTGCGCGAGCCCGGGAAGCGGGCGCTCGCGAATCACTTTGGCCTGGCACATCACTTCCCACAGGAAATCCCAGATTCGTTTTCCGAGGGGATGAAGGTTGAAATCCGGATCGGGTTTGGCGGCGCGAATACGCTCCACCACCTTGCCGAAGCGCATCCAGAATCCGTACACGGCGGCGATCAGAGCGATCAAAAAGACGATTTTTTCGGGAAGAGAAAAGGACATGTAAGTCAATAATCTAGCATGCTGCCGCTGTTACAATAGCGTGTGTGCGTCATCTCATTTCCGGCGCGGCCGGTTTTATCGGATCGCATCTTTGCGATCGGCTGATCGAGCGCGGCGATTCGGTGGTTGCGCTGGATAATCTCATCACCGGCTCGCGCGGGAATCTCGCGCATCTCGAGGCTCATCGCGATTTCGTGTTCATCGAATGCGATGTTACGCAGCCCATCCCGGCGGAGGGGCGGTTCGATCAGGTGTGGCATCTCGCTTCCCTTGCGAGCCCCAAGGAGTATCTGGCGCATCCCATTGAGACGCTTGAATCCGGATCGTCGGGGACGCGCAACATGCTCGAGGTTGCGCTGTACCACGGCGCGCGGTTTCTGCTCAGTTCCACTTCGGAATGCTACGGCGATCCGCTGGAACATCCGCAGCGGGAAACGTACTGGGGCCATGTGAATCCGGTGGGCCTGCGCTCCTGTTACGACGAAAGCAAGCGCTACGCCGAGGCGCTGACCATGGCGTACCATCGCACGCACGGGGTGCGGACCAGCATCGCGCGAATCTTCAATACGTACGGGCCGCGCATGGCGCTCAACGACGGGCGGGTGGTGCCGGCGTTTCTCGACCAGGCGCTGCGTGGCCGCCCGCTGACCATTTTCGGCGACGGGACGCAAACGCGCAGCTTCTGTTATGTTTCGGATCTCGTCGAAGGGTTGATTCGCCTGAGCGAATCCGACGAGCGCTATCCCGTAAATCTGGGCAATCCCAGCGAGCTCACCATCCGCGAGTTCGCCGAAGCGATTCGCCGTTTGATGGGTTCCGATCTCGAGATGGTTTTCGAGCCGCTGCCCGATGACGATCCGCGCAAGCGGCGGCCGGATATTTCGAAGGCGAAACAACTGCTCGGATGGGAGCCGAGGGTGAAGCTGGAGGATGGTTTGCGCGAGACCGTCGAGTATTTCCGGCAACAGGCGCCCGCGCACAGCGCTTCATGAAGTTCGCGACCCTGGCTGTGGTGTTCGCGTGGTGCGCTGCGGCGCAAGCGCAGACCGAGATCGGGGTTTACTTCGGGTGGGTCGGAACGATGCCCGGCAATCGTCTGATCCAAGCCGCTCGGCTGGCGAAATCGGCGGGAATTCACACTATCCGGCTGCCGCTTGTGGCGAGCGTCGATCTCGATTTCGGCATCGGAAGCGATTGCAACCCGCGCCTGACGCTGGCCGGGATCGCCAAGCTTCCCCAGTATTCGAATGTGCTCGGGGATCCGGCGTTCCGCACGATTTTTCTGACCACCTGGGGCGATTCGAATTCCTACCATCCGTGCCAGGCGAGAGATCCGCGCTCGGATCAGCATCGGGGCAAGCTTTATCTCGACAAAACATATTATAGTGCGGACAATCGCGATCATATGCGCATGGAATATTCCGATTTATCTTATTATTTGTGTCAAACGTATCGCAATAGCGGAAAAATATTTGCGATTTCCAACTGGGAGGGCGACAACGAGCTGTATTGCGATGCGGCTGCGTATTTCGCGACGAAGCCGGCGTTCCGCTCCGCGTGCGAGAGCCGCCGGGCAACTTCAGATGCGATTGACGCGTATCGCGAATACCTGACGCTGCGGCATGAGGGCATCGAATCCGGCCGGAAGCGCGCGGCCGCGGACGGATTCAAGAACGTTTCGGTGATGGATATGATCGAGTTCAGCTCTTTGCGCCTGCTCGAATCGAATCATCTTCCGGATATGCTCCATGACGTGATTCCGTCAGCGCCGCGATCGGATTTGGTCAGCTATTCCGCGTGGGAAAGCCTGGGCGATTCGCTCGCCAAGGATCTGGAGGAGTTGAAGAAACGGTTTGGCGACCGGCTGATCGCGGGCGAGTTCGGTTTCGATCGCGGCCTGGATCCGGCGGCGGCCGAGCATGCGGCGCGCGCCGCCGCCGCTTTGAGAAGCGCGCGCATCCGCTATGGGATTGTCTGGCAGATTTTCGACCAGCCGCCGCTGGAAGGCCTCGGCGACAAGGGTTTGTACGGACTTTACGATGAAAAAGGCCGGCTCACGCCGGTGGGCAGGAAAATTTTCGAATGAGCGGTATCAAGGCGCGGCACGAAGGCACCACCGAAGCGATTCGCGAGCTTAGCCAGGAGCTGGAAACGCTCGGCCGGTATCACTCGATCGAGCTGCCGGATGGAAAAATTTTGCCCGGGTTGCAGACGGTCGAGCAGCTTCGCTATCGCATCGCGCAGCATCCGATTCCGGAGGATTTGAGAGGGAAACGGGCGCTCGACATCGGGGCGTGGGACGGATGGTTCAGTTTCGAGCTGGAGGGGCGCGGCGCGGCGGTGACGGCGGTGGACGTGACGCGCATCGCAGGTTTTCTCGAAGCCAGGGAGCTCAGAAAGTCGAAGGTCGAATACATTATTTCCGATGTGTGCCGGCTCGATCCGGCCGCGGTCGGAACGTTCGATATCGTTCTGTTTTTCGGCGTGCTGTATCATTTGAAACATCCGCTGCTGGCGTTGGAGCGCGTGTGCCAGTTGACCACGGATATGGCGTGCATCGAATCGCTGGTGACCGACGACCCGCCGTCGAGCGCGGTTCCGCTGATGGAATTTTATGAAGGGACGGAGCTGGCGGGGCAGTTCGACAACTGGATCTGTCCGAATGTCGCGTGCCTGATGGCGTTCTGCCGCACGGCGGGGTTTGCGCGCGTCGAGTTCGCGAGCGTCCGCGAAAATCGCGCGCATGTGACGTGTTACCGGAAATGGCCGGAAATTCCAAGGAATGATCCTGCTCCCGAACTGATTTTAGTGGAAAATGCATGGTCCCGCGATCATGATTTCTCGGCAAATCGCGACGATTATTTTACGGTGTGGTTCCATAGCGGCGAGACCGGCCTCGATTGCGAGAACGTTTTTGTTCAGGCGGGTCCGTTCGGATGCCGGCCGGTGATGGTGCAGCATGCGGCGGGGACCATGTGGCAGGCGAATGCGAAACTCGCGCCGGGCCTGGCGCGGGGATGGAACGACGTCAAGATCGCGGTGAAGAATACCAAGTTCAGTGCGCCTGCGCGAATTCCTGTCGATCTTCCGCGGGATGAACGCGTTCTTACGCGCCCGTCGGATGAGATTCGGATCGACCGGATCATCGACGGGAAAACCTACGCGCCGGGGATTGCGCGGGTGGGAGTGCCGGAAAGCTCGGTTTCGGCGTGGGTCGCGGGGATTGGGGAGGGCACGGCGATGAGCGGGGTCGCGCTGCGTCTCGATGGTGCGGATCTGCCGGCAACGTATGTTTCCGCGCTCGATTCGAGCGGGCTGCGGCAGGTGAACGCGATGATTCCGGTCGGGATGGCGCCGGGAGAGTATTCGCTTTCGGCGAGAGTGGGCGAGATCGAATCCATACTGGCCGTCGTACGGCTGGTCACTGGACGGCGATCGTGACCATGATTTTGGCGCGGATTCGGCGTATGAAGCTGCACAACTCGCTCGATCGTTGCCATTTTTCAAAGAACGAATTTATCGGACCGGCCCTTTAGCCACCCCTTGGCAGGTGACGGCTCCCGCGCCGCGTTAACGCCAACAAGCGCGATGGCGAGCAAGTCATGTACCGCCAGACACCATGCCGTTCTAAATGCCGTGGAAATGGACCTAGGATTTCCCCACGGCGGTCACCTTCTCCGGCAGGAGAGCGTTGTGAACCTGACCAAGGAATAACCCATGGGCTTCGAATCGAGGGCCGGGCCAAGGGGCATGTGATTGAAATTCGAGGAATTTTTTAATTCTTGGATTTCGGTGTTTTCGCCGGTTCCGGCGATTTACGGATCTGCTCGAAGTACTGTTGGACGAATTGCTGGTACATCAGCGGGACTTCATCGCGATGGATTTCGCCGCCGGCGTCGGTGTGGGTGGCCTGTTTGGGCGCCCAGGGGGTTTTCAGCTGCTGCTTGCTCGATCCGACTTCCACCATCACTTCGCCCTGAACATTCTGCGCGCGCTTGCCGAAAATTTCGGTGATTTTGCCCATGGCCTGAAGCTGCTCGGCTTGATGCGCGGCCTTGTCGCCGTCGGAGGAGCCGATGCCGCTCTTGGAATCCGAGGACGCGTTTTTATCCGACGCTTTTTCGGCGCCCTTGGCGTCGGCCGACTGGCTCTTGTCGCCCGAATCGCTCTGATCGCTTTGCGCGTCGGAGTTGTTCTGGGCCTGCTGCTTGGAACTCTGGCCCTTCTGATCGGATTTCTGCTGGCCGTTCTGCGCCTGGCCCTGCGCGTTCTGCTGCTGGTTCTGGCTGCCGTTCTGCGGCGAGGACGGCTTCATCTTGTTCATCATGTTGGACAGCGCGTCTTTGAGCTTGTCCATCAGCGATGCGTTTTCACCGGAGGCTTCTCTTGCGTCCTGCGCGCTCTTCTGATCCTGCGACTTGGCGTCCTTGGAGTTGTTCTGATCGCTTTGCGCGTCGTTGCCGTTCTGCGATTTGTCGCCTTTTTCGTTGTTTTCGCCGGGCGTCTGATCGGGCTCGGATTGCGCCTGCTGTTTGGCCTGATCTTTGGCGTTTTCGTCGGGCTGCGTGTTGGACGCGTCGGGTGTGTCTTCGTTGTTCAGGCTTGAATCGGGCGCTTTGTCGTCCTGGGTGGTTGCGGTTTCGCTGTCGGAGGGATCGCTGGGACTCTTGGGCAGGTTCGGTTTCTTCTGATTCTTGGCCATCTCCGGGCTGGGCGGGAAAAACGTATCGAAGGCGATCTTGACGAGCGAAGGCTGCAGGTTGAGCGATCCGGTGACGGCGTAGCGCAGCGCGAACAAGCCGCCGGCGACGGCGGTGAGGGCGAGCGCGGGATATAAAAATCGCGGGCGCGAGAAGGGGACCGCGGCGCGCACGTCCACGCCGCGCGCGATCGATTCGGCATCCTGGCGCTGACGCTCGCGAATGGCCGCTTCGCCGAAGGCATCGTCACGGGCGAAATGGGTCGCGGTCGAAAGAGAATCGGCCAGATGCAGGCGGCGGTCGATCGACTGCGCGAGCCGGTACTTGGAAGGAACGGCCGCGCGCAGGCGATAAATGCCGGCTGCGAGGCTCGCGAAGGCGAGCAGCGCGATCCAATACCATTCGAGGATCCCGGTTCCGACCAGGAGCAGCAGAGCCGCTCCAGCCATCGCGATGGCGAGCGCCAGCGTGGATTGCTCCAGTACAAGATTGGCGAAGCTTCGCGCGTGAGCTTTGTTGAGGAGCCTTTGAACTACAGAACCGTTATCCAAATCCAGGCCTGCCGTATCTGATTATGCCACAAGCGGCGCGCGAAGCCAGCCATGGCCAACGCGCTCCATTACTGTCGCGCCTCAATTCGCGGCAAATATAGTGACGGAGTTCCCTTGCGCGCATCGCGCTCGGCCGCTTGTGTTCGCGCAGGGAAAGCGGTAACTATCTAGCATGCCGCTCCGCTTCGCTTTGCTCACCGCTTTCGCCGCTGTGTGTCTCGGCCAGGAGGCCGGCCACCACGAGATCACCCTGGATTCGCAGACTCTGAGCCGCTATGCCGGCGCGTATCGGGTCGCGGGCGCCGACATGCTGGTGACCGTTGAGAACAATCAGCTCTTCGCGAAGCTGGGCAAC
>JASHWA010000013.1 GCA_030044325.1 Bryobacteraceae bacterium | reverse complement strand
ATCCGGTCGCCGTTTCGCTCAGCGTCAGCATAACCTGACCGCTCGCGCCAACCGAACCCGTCGCCGTGCCTTGCCCAGTAACCATCTGCGTGGTGCATCCGACGTTCGTGCCAGAATAAGTGAGTGTACCCGACACTGATCCGCCGCTTACGCCGAGCGAACTGAATGCCGGCGTGAGCGTGACTGTGAAAGTGCCGGTTTCGGTCCAGTTGGTCGGGTTGCCGGAACTACAATCAGTTCGAGTGCCGGATTCCGAATAGGAACCCGAGAAAACGGTCTGTCCGGCAGCCGCCGCACCGAGGCAGAGGAGCGCAAACCACAGCGCGAAATTCCTCACACCGGGACAGGGAGCGAACGAGTTCGGCTCGCATTTCTCGTGATTCACGGCGAAATTACCAGAGCTTATCACGCTCGATTGCGGAGCCGCAATCTTGTTTCGCCGGATGGCTGAGCGATCTCCGCTACAGCTAACGAAGTGGAAGGAAATCCTGTAGCGCATCGTCGGCGACCGTCCACGCATCCTGCTGGCCCGGCATTTCGATCGCGACGGTTCCGCTCTGTTTCGGCTGGTCTGCGACAACGACCTGGAAGGCATTGTCGCCAAGCGAAAGAATGCCGCGTACGGCGTCGACTGGTTCAAGATTCGCAACCCGGCGTACAGCCAATACGAGGGGCGGCGGGAGCTGTTCGAAAAGCGTGCCGACCGGGGATCGCATGAATTGTTCTGATGCCGTGATAATGATCACATGAACGAATCTCCGTTATGGTTGGCCGGCGTCGAAGTCTACTTCGAAAATCTCGACGCGGCAAAGGAGTTCTACCAAAACATCCTCGGTCTTAAAGTGACCGACGAGGAACCGGGCGCTACACAAGATTCGACAGTGAAGCGGGCTTCCTCTGTTTAGAGCGGAAGGGATCTGAATCATACCCTTCCCGTGATAAGGCGGTATTGTTCTTCGAAGTTGCGGATCTCGGGGCAATTGTCGACGCGATCGGACGCGAGCGGTTCGTCCAGGCAGAGGCCGCTTGGGCCGTACTGCACGATCCTGAAGGCTATAACGTGTTCAGCGCAGCGAGAGGGCTGAGAGTTTGCCGGCACGCACCAGAACGGCTACGCTGGTTTGCTCACTGCGCCCTTCTTGCCGCCAGTGCAGCGTTCGCCTCTTTGGCCGCCGCCCACGTCCGCCGTGTCGCGTCTCCCATGGCCTTTCGAGCAGCAGCACTGATGCGGCGTTTCTGGCAGCGGGTTTTGCGGCGGGACCATTCGCACCCGCGCTGGTGGACTCAGGAGCCGTTTTCGGAGCTGCCTTCGCCGCCATGATGGAAGCCCACCGACGGCGCGTCACCTCCGCGATCCTCTTACGACCCGGCGGCGCTCCTCGTGCGTTTCTTCGTGACTGGCGCGGTGGCCGCGGCACGCTTCGTCGAGGCAGTCACCCGTGGACGACCGCGGCGTGCTGTCCCCCGAAGGGCCTCGATCGCTTCTGTAAGGCGATCACGTTCGGCAATGAGCAAAGCTACGATCTGGTCGGTTGGCATCTGCATCGAACATAACATCCTCACCGAGAGATGTTCAATGCGCACGATGCGCCAATCATACGCTGATTACCGGACATGGTGCGTGGCGAATGATATCGTACGCATGCGTCCCAAAGCGGCCGGGCGTGTCGTGAAGTCTGCCGCGACCAACAACGATGTAATCCGACTTGACTGCTTTCGCCTGGCCGCAGACTTCCGGGCCGACTTTGCCGACGACGATCGCTGATGGTGCGCTCACGCCCGCCTGCCTCTGCGAACTCTCAATCCTCCGGCGTCTCTCGTTGCGCAAGGCTGTCAGTTCGTTCGGGCTCGGCGACCAATCGTCTGTGTCGGGGATGACGTGAACGAGCTTCAGTATTCCTCCCAGCTGGTCGGTAAAATCCGCCGCCCACTGCATGACCGGCGTGCTCTGGGGTGTCTTGTCGATCGCGCAGAGTACCGTTTGCGTGTGAGCTCCTTGCTGCGCCTGCGAATCGGTATGGACACAAGTCCAGACCGGACACTGTGCGTCATGAAGGACCTTGGCTGTTACCGATCCGATCAACAGCCGGCGAGGCGGCCCATCTCCGCGCGTCGGCATCATGATCAGATCCACACCCTGCGTCTCGGCGAAGCGGGCGATGGCCTCGGCCGCCTCACCCAGTTCCATTACTCGCCGGACCTGCAGGTTCGCAAACTCCTTCCGGAAGGCGTCATCTAAGCGCGGCTCAAGGTCCGGCTTGAGCTCTTCGGGATCGATGAGGGCCGGTTCGCTGGACGGATCGAACCATGCAAGCCCGGACATTGGTGCCACACGCAAAATAATCAACTCTGCGTGAAAGCGGCGGGCCATGGCTTCGGCAAACGGCGCGACTGCGTCGCAGGGAACGGAGAAGTCGATCGGGAACAGAATGCGCCGGATCACGAAAATATCGAGGGCATGGACACGTCAAAGGCCAATCGCGTGACCTTCGAATCAAAGACACATGACCTAACCGGAGGCGCGATGCGGGGTGAGAACGCACGCAAGCAGGCACAGAATTGCGTGAATTCACCCACTTGGCGTCCTTACTCGAACCATGTGACGTTAATATTGGAGCCCGGCTTTCCCGGTCGGATTGCGCCGAAATCGGGGTCGAGCGCATGGAGCGCATAACGCGATTCTGGTCTTTGAGGAAAATTTGTCCTGAAGACCGTCGAAAAGGATGGGACCCAACTACCCGCGTGACAAGTACGTGTGCGTCTGGAAAAACAGGAGAACGGAAAATGGAAGGTCGTGGCGCGCGATCGGGCCCATGACGCGCACGTCACTCCAACTCGCGCGCTCGAATTTCGCGGATGGTTTCTGGTTCATCTCCTCGCCGATTAGGATAAAATCACACCATCTCCATGCCCCTCTCGGCAGGCGACAAACTCGGGCCGTACGAGATCCTTGGTCCGATCGGCGCGGGTGGAATGGGCGAGGTCTACCGCGCGCGCGATCCCCGCCTCAATCGCGACGTCGCCCTCAAAGTCTCCTTCGAGCAGTTTTCCGAACGCTCGGAACGCGAAGCCCGCGCCGTGGCGGCGTTGAATCATCCCAATATCTGTCAGCTCTATGACATTGGCCCGAACTATTTCGTCATGGAGCTGATCGACGGCGTCACGCCTCGCGGGCCGATGCCGCTTGAAGAAGCGCTCGCCATCACCCGCCAAATCGCCGCGGCGCTTCAGTCCGCACACGAGAGAGGGATCATCCATCGCGATCTCAAGCCCGCCAATATCAAGGTCACCGCGAGCGGCGCCGTCAAGGTTCTGGATTTCGGGCTCGCCCAGACGAGTCCGCAAGCCGCCGCTGCAGGGTCGAGCGCCGCCGACTCGCCCACGTTCACGATGGGCATGACCCGGGCGGGCGCCATTGTCGGCACCGCCGCTTACATGGCGCCGGAACAGGCGCGCGGCAAGGCCGTCGATAAGCGCGGCGATATCTGGGCGTTCGGAGTGGTGCTGTTCGAACTGCTCACGGGCCGGCAATTATTTCAAGGCAGCGACGTCACTGAAATTCTTGCCGGCGTCGTCAAGGACACTCCCGATCTCGGCCGCGTGCCGCGCCAAGTGCGCCGATTGCTGGCGAGTTGTCTCGAAAAAAATCCCGAGAAGCGCCTCCGCGATATCGGCGATGCCTGGCTCCTGCTGGAAGAATCGCCGCCCGACGCGCTCCCCGTCCGTTCCCCCAAATGGCCGCTTGTCGGAGCCGGTGTGGTTGCGGCCGCGCTCGCCGTCGCGGCCATCACAGCCTGGCTGCGGCCGGTCCCTTCCGCCCGGATCCCCAGTTTGTTCTTTACCATCACTCTTCCGCCCGACTTGCCGATCGTCCGGCCGGCCATTATCGCATCCGAGGCGCTGATCGCGCCCGATGGCTCGGCAGTGGTGGTCAGGGCCGCCAAGGGGCTCTACTTCCGGCGCCTCGATTCCCCCGATTTCCAACCGGTTCCCGGTTCCACGGCCCCTTTCGGTGAGTCCTTCTGGTCGCCCGATTCGAGCACCGTGGTTTTTCCCGACAGGACCCTCTCCAGCCTGATCAAGGTTCGATTGCCGGACGGCGCGCCGGTGCAGATCGCACCGGTCAACGGACCGTCGCGCGGCGGCACCTGGAGCCAGAGCGGAACGATCTTATTTTCCGGTGGCCTCCACGGCTTGAGTAGCGTCCCGGCTTCGGGCGGCGAATGGAAAAAGGTCTCGGGTCTCCCCCCTGGCGGGGTGCTTTACCCCGAGTTCCTTCCCGCAAGCGACGATTTTATCTTCCTGCTGAACCCCGGTCCTTCCTCGACGGGAATCGGTGGAATCTATCTGGCGTCGTATCGCAACGGAGCCGCTGTGAATCCCGTCCTGCTCCTTCGCGGTACCACGGAGGCGCATTACACACCGGCCGGCGGCGGACGCCTGCTGTTCATCCGTGACGACAATCTCTATTCCCAGCAACTCGACCTGCGGCAAAAAAAGCTGGTGGGCGAATCCGCTCTGGTCGCCTCAGACGTCGCCTCATTTGCCGGCGCGGACAACGGAACCGCGGATTTTTCGGTCACGCGCAACGGCACGGTGGTGTGGCGGCCGGGCGGCGCCGCGACCGCGCAACTCACGGTTTTCGACCGGCAGGGAAACGTGATCGGTACCGCAGGACCTCGCGGCCTTTATAGCACCCTCAAGCTCTCACCCGACGATCAGCGCGTCCTGGTTGGTGGCGAAGGAGAGCAATCGCTCATCGAGCCGGGTAAACCGGCCGCGTTCAATGTGCCCCCGTCGGCCGACTGGAGTTCCTGGATTTCCTCGGGCGGGGGCTTGCGCTTGATTGGCTTCGACCGGAAACCGGGCGATGTGAAAATTCTGACCATGCCGGGCGATGGTTCCGGCGAGCCGCAGACCATCGCGCAACTTTCCGTTCCTTCCCTCCCCGGTTATCTGAGCGACGTTTCGTCCGACGGCTCCAACGCCCTGATCGCGAATCCGGAAACCAATTCCCGCATCCACCCAGCCGTGCTCCTACTCGACCTGCGGCCCGATGCGCGGCACAATCCCGTAACGCTGGTGTCGAGCGACAAGGCCGCCTTTCATGCCAGCTTCTCGCCTGATGGCAGTTGGATGTTTTATCTTCTTGGCGTCGACCTGATCGCTCAGCCGGTCTCACCCACCGGCGAGCGCCGTCAGATCGCGACTAATGTGTCGTTCCCGGTCTGGCGCGGCGACGGCAAAGAGATTCTTTCCCTCGGCCCCCAGGGCGTGACGTCGATCGCAGTAGAGAAGGCCGGCGCAGATTTGCGCTTCGGCCCCACTCGCGTACTCTTCTCGGGTGCGGGCCCGGGCTTGCGCTTCGCTCCTGGAGTGGTGACCAGAAGCTCCCCCTTCGCCGAGAGTCGCGATGGCTCGCGCATCTTCTGGCTGCAAGGCCGCGATATGCCCGAATCCAACGTCATTTACGTAAAGACCGGCGCGATCAGGTGACTCTTCGCGTCTCCTCCGGTTTTATCGCGAGCCGTTCATTTCTCTTGGGGCGAGTACAGAGTTCGCTGCGCTGACCGAAGCCGCGCCTTCGCCATCTCCCATCACCTTTCGCGCAGCCGCGATGATCCAGCGCTTCTGCGGGGTCGGTTGTGCCCGGGTCAACTGCTTCCAAGGCGTTTTGCCGAGGAGCGGCGCTCAATCATTTCATTCGCTGCCACACCAACACCGCGTTTCCACCGTCCAACGCCGTTTGGGAAACGAGCGTCAGGCGATCACCTTCGAGCTTCATCGTGCGCACCTGATGCGAGCCGATCCAGTTCGGGTACGTACACGCTTCGATGTGATGAATCACCTTGCCCTGATCGACCGAGTATGGGCCCGCATAGGCGAGGATCGTGGAAAACGCCTCGGCGCGTTCGGCTTCCGACGAGGTCACGCGATTACCGGAAAGTCGCTTGCGATCGCTCCTGCCGACAATGACAATCATGCGGCCTTCTGGCGTGTAGGTCAAAAAACCCGTCGGGTTCTCTCCGTATGTTGGCGCGCGCGAGCCATCCGGTCCCGTACCCCAAGCGGAGACAAGCTTCCATGTGCCTACCAGATCGGCCTTATTTTGGGCGGGGCTATTCATGCCCAGCATGAGGAGTAAAAGCAGGGTAGTTTTCATTTTGGAGATGAGCTTACCATTTCCACGAGCACCAGCGCCGGTCATCGCCGACCAGGAAATATCGAATGTTGTCTCGGCCATCGGCTTCGGGCGGCCCAGAATGACTAAGCAGCCTTGCTCCCCGCGCCTTTCTTGGCCGCCGATGCCGACTTCGCCGCCTTGGCTGCCGCCCACCTCCGCTTCGCCGCGTCGCCATTGCATTTCGCGCCGCCGGGCCGACCGGCGCCTCATCGTGACCGGCGTTGCGCGTGGCCTTATCCGCGCATTCTGCCCGCTGCGTGGCGTCAGCCGATTCAAATTGAAGCAAAGGGCTTGCCAGGCGGCTGGTCTAAAAAACAAAAAAATCGGACCCATTGATTTTTCCGCCCATCTCCCATAAAATCAGGCAACGATTCGTTTCAGCAGATCTTCTGGACGGGAGTGGGCTGCGTCCGGCGTGTCTGCTAATCTCAAATTCCCGTTAGATAAGAACTCCAGAAGGAGAGATCCCATGAAGCGGATTTTAGGATTTGGCGCCGTTGTTATCCTTGGCCTGACCGTGCCGGGCGTCTTGCGGGCCCAGGGCAACCCCTTTATCGGTACGTGGAAACTGAACACTGCGAAGTCGAAATACAGTCCTGGGCCGGCGCCGCAGAGTCAGATGACAACAATTGAAGCCCAAGGCAACGGCGTAAAAGTTAGCACCGATGGTACTGCCGCCGATGGAAACCACACCGCGTGGAGCTTCACCGCGAATTACGACGGAAAGGATAATCCCGTTTCGGGGACGACAGGAGCGCTGAACGGGGCCGATACCGTTTCCCTGAAGCGAATCAATCCCGACACAGTAGAAAACACTTTCAAGAAAGCTGGAAAG
The DNA here is from genome assembly GCA_030044325.1 of Bryobacteraceae bacterium. GTDB lineage: Bacteria > Acidobacteriota > Terriglobia > Bryobacterales > Bryobacteraceae > Palsa-187. The sequence continues at coordinate 34,448 of JASHWA010000013.1, read as the reverse complement.
GTCGTTCTGAGAGGACGAGATGTAGTGTCCAAGGACGGGAAGGTCAGGACAATCACAGCGAAAGGAACCGACACCAACGGCAAGCCTGTAAGCAGAATGATCGTCTACGACAAGCAGTAAGGCCAACAAATTCGCACGGGGTTCCAAACGTAGTTGAAAGCTGAGCGGCGGCTCCCTAAAAAAGGCAGCCTTGCTTCCCGCGCCTTTCTTAGCAGCGCAGACTTCGCCTTCGCCTCGCCAAGTCCGCCATCGCCTTACGCGCCGCCGCGCTGACCCGGCGCTTCTCCTAATCGGCGCCGCGGTCGAAGACGGCCTCTTTCGCCAGCGAGATGAATTCGGCGATTCCCGCCGGCGGAAGGTGGGGAGACGACTTCGGATCGGTTATGCTACCAGACGTACACGGTCATGAACGGAAGTCTGACAGAAGCAGAATTAGATCGACTGGCAGAGTTTCTAAAACACGTTAAGGGCGGCCGGGCGATGAATCTCGAAGAATTGGACGGTTTCTTCGCGGCACTCATTGCTGGCCCTGAGCTTGTGCCACCCAGTGAGTATCTGCCAGAAGTGTTCGGCGGTGAGACGTCGGAAACCTGCAAATTCGACTCGCTCGATGACGCCAACGAAGTCTTAGGGTTGATGATGCGGCAGTGGAACACGATCGCGTACGCCCTAAATCGAGGCGATGTTCACGTGCCGCTTTTGCTCGAAGACGAAAACGGCGTGTGTGCGGGCAATGCCTGGTCGCGGGGTTTCATCCGCGGCACCGGTATGCGACGGGAAGCATGGGCAGAGCTTCTAAACGACGAGGAACAGGGCGGATGTATGATCCCTGCGCTGATGCTTTATCACGAGCACGATCAAGACCCTGAACTGCGGCCGGCTCCGATTGGACCGGAGCAGAGGGAAGAGATTATCGTCCATATGGCCGCCGGCGTCGTGCGAGCCTACCGCTACTTCCGGCAACGCATAGATCGTCCTGCAGGAGCCGAAAGGGCCAGAAAAATTGGAAGGAACGATCAGTGTCCGTGCGGTTCTGGGAAAAAGTATAAGCGCTGCTGCGGTCGTCCAATCGTTCAATAGCGGTTACTTTAAGCAGCGTTGCTCCCCGCCCTTTTCCTGGCCGCAGGTGCAGCCTTCGCCGCCCGAGCCGCCGCCCAGCGCCGCCGCGCTGATGCTGCGTTCTTTCCGGGCGGGTCTTGCGGCCGGAGCAGCGGGGACAGCTTTCGCCGCGGCAGTCGGCACCGTTTTCCCGAGCCCTCATCCGCCACCGCTGATCATCGCCGACCTGGTAACGCCGGCGCCAGGGGCGTTCGAGCGGCACGCTATGCCGCCTTGGTCCCCGCGCTTTTCTTGGCCGCCGCTGCCTTCGACGCCTTGGGAGCCGCCTTGCGCCTGAATCGCTGCCGAGCGTCGCGGGCGGCTTCTGCGATGCCCTTTGTCCGGTCGCGCTGATTTGGCGCTTCGTGGTGACACGTGCGGCAGGCTGACACAGCATGCGCCGAGTTTGCCGATTCGTGCGGCTAACCGCAGCCGAAGCCAGTCGATCAAGGTACCGTGCTGGCAGCTGCCGCGGTCGGCCTGATGTTTTGGTTCATGCGGAAGAAATTGGTGGGGTCGTACTTGTTCTTGAGCGCCACTAGCCGCTCATATTTCCGGCCATATGCCGCCCGGACCAAATCTTCGCCTGTATCGCTCAAATAGTTCACGTACAGCGCGTCGGCCAGAAACGGGCGCATCGCATCCCAAAACTCGCGGGTCCAGCGGATATTGGCATCGCTATCCGCTGCATCGGTCCACATCGTCGTAACCACGATATTGAAAGGCCAGTTCCGGTGTCCGAAGGCGGTCACGTCTTCCGGGACGCGCTCCATCGCACCGTGGCCGTTGTGCTCCAAGACAACCACGGTTAGCGTTGACGGCGCTTTGGAGTAATACTCGAGAATCGTGTCGATCGCGGCATCACTAAGCGACTTCAGAAAGTTTGATTTCCAATAATTGTAGGTACCCCTGGGCCACAGAAAGTCCGCCATGGTCTGAGCGGCGCTGTACGGCATGCGCTGGAAAATGTCGGCGGCCGGTGCATCAAATTCGCGCAGCGGCCGAACGATTTTCTCGCCAGTATCCAGATCACCCACATAAACGCCGCCAAGCCCCAAAATCGCTCCCTGTCGCAGCGTCTCCGGAACAGTCACTTCAGGCGCGGCAGTAAACAGCAGTGCGCCGTCGGTCATTTCTTCCGGCGCAGCTGGCCCGAATTTGCGCCAATAGCGCAGCAGTTCCCTGCCTTTGGATGCTGGATGCAAAACCAAACCCGCCAGGACCGTCCCCGCAGGGTAGACCTGGAACTCGAACGAAGTAACGATGCCGAAATTTCCACCAGCGCCGCGGATTCCCCAGAACAGGTCCGCGTTCTCAGTAGAACTGGCGGTAAGGAGTTCGCCGTCCGCGGTGATTACATCCGCGGATAACAGGTTATCGAGAGCGAGGCCGTGCTTGCGGACCATCCAGCCCAGCCCGCCACCCACCGTGAGGCCCGCAACCCCGGTTGTGCCAACGTAGCCCCCAGTCGCTGCCAGCCCGAAGGCTTGCAGCTCATGGTTAAACTCGGCCCAGGTGACGCCCGGCTCGACCCGTGCTGTGTGCGTTCCAGGATGAACTCGGATGCCTTTCATTCCTCCCAGATCGATCACCATGCCTCCGTCACACAGCGAGGTACCCGCCACGTTGTGGCCCGCCCCGCGGACCGATACGAGCACATCGTGACTCCGGGCAAACTTCACGGCCGCGATCACGTCAGCCACTCCTGCGCACCGCGCGATCAGGGTAGGCCGGCGATCGATCATCGCATTGTGGATTTTGCGCGCTTCGTCATATCCGGGCTGGCCCGGAAGAATCAATTGCCCCCGCAGCGAACTGCGGAAAGTCGAGAGAGCGGATTCTGTGATCATGGGTACCTCCTCTTTTTGCAGCGAATCGAAAATTGCCATTACCGGCGCGTGCACGCAATCACAATGCGCCTTCACCTGACTCCTTCGCAAAAGCGATACGAAGTGGCTAACTCCGGAAAGCTTTGCTTGTGACAGAATACTCCTAATGGACGCGTCTCCCTCTATTACGGGGCTGTTGATTCAATGGAGCGATGGAGATCAAAGAGCGCTCGCGGAGCTTGCGCCCCAGGTTCACAGGGAACTGCACGCGCTGGCCATGTCGTACCTGAGGAGGAGGCGCCCCAACCAAACGTTGCAACCGACGGCGCTCATCAACGAAGCCTGGCTGCGCCTGATCGACCAATCACAGCCAGTGCGATGGGACAGCCGGGCGCACTTCTATGGCATCGCCGCCCGGCTGATGCGGATCGTTTTGGTCGATTGCGTTCGCGCGCGAAATGCCGCCAAGCGCGGCGGCGCTGCCGAGGCGATTACCGTGACCGAGAACATGGTCCTGTCTCCCCCTCGGGCTCCGGACGTCCTGGAAGTGAACGAAGCACTGGACGAACTGGCTAAGGTAGATGAGCGCAAAGCGAAGGTCATCGAGTGGCGGTATTTCGGCGGCATGCAGCGCGAGGAGATCGCTACCGCGCTCGGCGTGAGTCTGGCCACAGTCAAGCGCGACCTTCGGATAGGAGAAGCGTGGCTGCGACGATTTCTTCAGGGTTAATCCGATTCTGAGATGAGCGACGATCGCTGGCAGCGAATTGAGGAGCTGTTTCACCAAGCCGCGAGTCTTCCGCCTGCTTTGCGAGATGCGTTCCTGGATGAAAGTTGCGCTGGCGATGACGAATTACGACGCCAGGTCGAGTCGCTGTTGGCGAACGACAAGTCGAAACAGGGCCTGGTGGGTACAGCCATTGCAGAAGCAATCGAGCAACTTCCAGTCGAGCGCGGCGACCGAGGCGATGATCTGGTGGGAGAGCGGATTGGACCATATTCGATCACGGAGCTGATAGGAGCGGGCGGGATGGGGCGAGTTTACGCCGCCGACGATGCGCGTCTTGGCCGCAGAGTGGCACTCAAGTCCCTGCCAAACGAGTTCACAGATAATCCGGCGGCCCTGGAGCGTTTCCGGCGTGAAGCGCGCACTTTGTCCGCCCTCAACCATCCCAACATTTGCACCATCCATGACATCGTCGAACAGGGCCAACGCACCTTCATCGTGATGGAATACGTAGAAGGCGCTCCATTGCATGGCCCTCTTCCGCCCGATCAAGTGTTGAAGTACGCATCACAGATTTGCGATGCGCTGGACGCCGCGCACCGCAAGGGGTTCATCCACCGCGACCTCAAGCCTGCCAATATTCAGGTGACCACGGCGGGAATCAAGCTACTGGATTTTGGGCTGGCGCGTATCGTGAGCGCGCCGGATGACAATACGGTGACGCTGAGCCTCAGCCAAGCCGGCGTTCTCATGGGCACGCCCGCATACATGTCGCCGGAGCAGGCCGAAGGCGAACCTTCTGATGAACGGTCGGACATTTTCAGTTTTGGCGCAGTGTTATATGAAATGCTCTCCGGTCGGCGCGCTTTTGTTGGGGACTCCATGGCCCGAGTGCTCAGCGCGGTACTGCGTGACGATCCCGCTCCGCTCCGGGTTGCGCCGGCGTTGGAGCTCGTCGTCCTGCGCTGTCTCAAGAAAGAACCAGCCGAACGTTTCCAGAGCATCGCGGAAGTAAGGTCGGCGTTGGAACGGCTTCCTGCGAACCTCTCCGAGGAACAGCCGTCCATCGCCGTACTTCCATTTGTAAACTTGAGCGCTGACAAAGAGAACGAGTACTTCAGCGACGGGCTGGCCGAGGAGATTATCAATGTGCTGGCGAAGATCCCGGGTCTCAAGGTGATCGCGCGCACTTCGGCGTTTGCATTTCGCGGAACAGACCAGGGCATCTCGAAAATTGCCCAGGCTCTCGGCGTGCGCACCATTCTGGAAGGCAGCGTGCGCCGGGCCGGCAACCGCATCCGAGTCACGGCGCAGCTGATTAGCGCCGCGGATGGCACGCACCTGTGGTCCGAACGTTATGACCGGGAAATGACGGATGTGTTCGGCATGCAGGATGAAATCGCGGCAGCGATTGCCGAGGCGCTGAAGATGAAGTTCTCGATCGATAAGAGCCGGCCTGCGAGGGGTGATACCGACGATAAGGAGGCTTATCATCTCTATTTGAGAGGCAGGTATTTACAAAATCAACGGACTCCCGAACTCATGCGAAAAGGCATGGAATATTTTGAGCGGGCTATCGCCAAGGATCCCCTCTATGCGCTACCGTATGCCGGGCTCAGCGACCTGCTCTGCATTGCGGGCTTGTGGGGCCGGGAGCCACCAAGCGAAATCTATCCGCGTGCGATTCGAGCAGCCACGACGGCTCTCGAAATCGACGATGATCTTGGCGATGCTTATGCCTCGCTAGCTTTTGCAAGAGATCTGCATTATTGGGACTGGGCGGTTAGTGAAGAGAAGTTCAAGCGCGCCATCGATCTGAAACCTAATTCTCCTTTGGCTCATATTTGGTACAGCTATCACCTGTCCATCGTAGGACGACATCATGAAGCCATCGAGCAGGCCAGACGCGGAATCGATCTCGATCCATTATCCACCAGCGTAAACTTTGGAGCGGTGCGGGCGTACTTTTATGCCCGCCGCTATGATGAAGCGATAACACAAGGCCGAAGGGGCTTGGAACTTGGCTCGAATGACTTTCCTACGCTGTTTCAACTGGGCCAGAGTTATGTCCAGAAGGGCATGGTGGAAGAGGCGATTCGATACTGCCAGGACTCAGTTGAGGTTTCTGAGCGCCATCCGTTAGCGCTTGGGATGCTCGGCCACGTGTATGCGCTTTCTGCCAAGCGCGAGCATGCTCAGCACATCATCGAGGAGTTAATAGGGCTCTCCGATCGTGCTTACGTCCCTCCGGCCACCATTGCGTTCGTTTATCTTGGTCTCCAGGCGGTCGACGATCTGGAGCTGTGGCTGGAAAAAGCGTATCTGGACCGGTCAGCAATATTGCCATATCTGGTTGCATCCCCAGCCGCCGACTACCTTCGCTCCGAGCCGTACTTCGTCGATTTGCGGCACCGCATGGGTCTCGCCGAGTAAGCCGCGCTAAATAGCCTTGGCCGCCGCCCACCGCCGCCTCGCCGCATCGCCCATGGCCTTTCGAGCAGGCGCGCTGATGTGGCGTTTCTTGGCAACGGGTTTTGCGGCGGGAGCATTCTCGCCCGCACGGGTGGACACAGGAGCCGTTTTCGGAGCTGCCTTCGCGGCTTTAATGGAGGCCCATCGACGGAGCGCCGCCTCCGCGATCCTCTTACGACCCGGCGGCGCTCATCCTTCGCTTCTTCGGGGCCGTCGTGGCGATCGTAACTGCGGCAGCGTCGTTCGTCGACGCGCTTGCCGTTCGACGGTCGCGGCGGCGCGCTGGTCCTTGTAGGGCATCGATCGCCCTGGAAAGTCGATCACGTTCGGCGATGAGCAAAGAAACAATCTGTTCGGTTGGCATGTAATTTGATCGTATCATCCTGCCCGAGCCATTTATAAGAAAATCAGGTCGCGACATAGCGAACCGTTTAGCTGGGTAGCTTCCGTGTCGCTGACGATCTCGGCAAGGCGCGTTATGAGCCCGAAACTTGACCTATGGAGTCAGAAGCCCTTGTGGCAGGGACTTCTTAGAACTCCAGCCGCGCCTGAAAGGCGATCATCCGCGGCGAACTGTCGCCGCCCAATCCGACGCCGAGTAATCCCGTCGGCGGCGAAGTCGTAAACGTTAGCGCTCCGAAACCGGTTTGCGTCGATGGGTTGCCCGGAATTCCCGCGTAGCCGACCACCGGCAGGCCGAAATTCGGATGGTTGAAGACGTTGAAGAATTGTCCGTCGATGCGCAGTTTCACACGCTCGGTCAGTTGGATCCACCGGGTGAGGTACAGATCAGACCACACGAAATCGGGCCCACGGAGGGCATTGCGTCCCAGGTTGCCGAACTGGCAGCTCTGCGGCGAATCGCCGCCGATGCAGGCGCCCGTGCTCGGATCGACCACTGAAACGAACGCATTCGGGTTCAGCCACTGGACGGTGCCCGCCTATAGCGAGCTGAACAGCTATCAATATCAGGACAATCTGAGCAAGCAGCTCGGCAGGCACGCGCTAAAAACGGGTTTCCAGTACATCAACGACAACACGGCGATTGGTTTCTTACCGAACGCCAACGGTGTGTACACGTTCAGTAACTTCCAGCAGTATTTGAACGATACGCCGTCAAGTTTCGCCGGCGCGGCCGGCATTGCGGTCGAGAAACCGCACGAGCTTGATCAGGCGTATTACATTCAGGACGATTTTCGCTTTCGTCCAAATCTGACGTTCAATCTGGGCCTTCGCTACGAGTATTCCGGCCAGCCGCTCAACCTGCTCAACCAGGAAACCGTGGCGCGCGAGAGCAATCCCTCCACGGCAATCTGGAACACCGCGCTGCCGCTCGCGGACCGCACCTACCCGAGCTATCCCGCGCCGTCCGAGAATTTCGCGCCGCGGATGGGCGTAGCCTGGACGCCGCAGCAGCGCGACGGTTTCCTCGGGAAAGTACTCGGCCATCTGGACCATTGGCGCCTTCGAGGTCGCGCAGGCCGGGCGGCCGATAACAGTCGTCGAGACCAACCTTAACGTCAACCCCCTTGAAGACGCCCCCGATTCGAGCTTCGTCGGCGGCGGCGACTCGCTGCGGCCGTTTCTCACGAATCCGAGCGCTCCGCTGAACTCGGTCGGCGAGATTACATCGAGCGGCTCTGTGGTGGCGATCGTGAACGGGGCGATTACGACGACGCCGACCTCCGTTTCGAACGTGCATTGGATCTACAACACACTCGCCGCCGAGAAGTACTTCGGAACGCCGTTCGGCGTGGGCCGCAATACACTGACGGCGCCCATGCTCCAGCGCATCGACCCGTCCATCTACAAGAACTTTTCGATGACCGAAAGGTTGAAATTGCAGATCCGCGGCGAAGTTCAGCCGAGAATCATCCGGCTCGGCGGCAAGATTATCTTTTAGCCAAGGAATTTATACAGCCGATAATCCGTCATAACTGGGCGCGGAACAGGATAGAATCAAACGAATCTGTCATGTCGCTTTCAGCCGGTACTCGCCTGGGGCCATATGAGATCCTCGCTCTGATCGGCGCGGGCGGCATGGGAGAAGTGTGGAAGGCGCGCGATACCCGATTGAATCGGGTCGTGGCGATCAAGCGGCTGGCGCCCGAGCATGTGACTCGATTTGATCACGAGGCGCGCGCAATCGCGGCGCTGAATCACAATAATATCTGTCAGATTTACGATCTGGGGCCTGATTACCTGGTGATGGAATTTGTTGAGGGCCAGTCGCCCGCGGGGCCTATGGCCGCGGATCAGGCGGTGCGTCTCGGGATTCAGATCGCCGCGGCGCTTGAAGAGGCACACTCGCACCGCATCTTGCATCGCGATCTCAAACCCGGCAATATTCTCGTGACCCCGAAGGGACTGGCCAAGCTGCTCGACTTCGGTCTGGCAATGCCGATCACAGACGATTCAAACGTTACGAAAACAATCGGACGTACGGTGGTCGGTTCGGCGGCCTACATGTCACCGGAGCAGGCGGTAGGCAAGCCACTCGATGAACGTTCGGATATCTTCAGCTTCGGCACGGTGCTGTACGAACTGCTCTCGGGCCAGCGCGCTTTCCCTGGCGACACGATCGCTCAAGTATTGAGCGCCGTTCTGCGGGACGACCCTGCTCCGCTCCAGGCTCCGGTGGCTCTCGATCGAATCGTCCGACGCTGTTTGGCAAAGTACCCGGCGGAGCGCTTCCAGAGTGCGACGGAGCTTCGGGTTGCGCTCGAGGCGGTCGTGGAGCCGCAAGACGACAAGCCATCGATTGCCGTGCTTCCTTTCGCCAACATGAGTCGCGATGAAGACCAGGAGTATTTCAGCGACGGACTGGCGGAAGAGATTATCAACGCGCTGGTGAAAATACCGGGCCTGAAGGTGATCGCGCGCACTTCCGCCTTTTCCTTTAAGGGGCAGAATGTGGATATCCGGCGGGTCGCTGAGACGCTGGGTGTCGCGAACGTCCTGGAGGGCAGTGTGCGGCGCTCGGGCAAACGGCTTCGCGTGACGGCGCAGTTGATCGCGGCGGCGGACGGAGCGCACGTGTGGTCGGAACGATTCGACCGTGAAGTTGCAGACGTTTTTGAGCTGCAGGACGATATCGCATCAGGCATTGCCGCCGCCCTCGAGCTCAAGCTCACGTCGCGTCCTCGGGCACGTCCCCAGTTCACGCCGAAACTGCTCGCTTACGACGCCATTCTGCGCGCTCGCCACAATCGCGCCAAGGCGACGCCGGAATCGCTGGAACTCAGTCGCGCGTGCCTCCAGGAAGCCATCGCAATTGATCCCGCCTATGCGATGGCGTACAGCGAACTCGGAGGGTGTTTGATTGACGCCGCGGGGTTCCACGCCCTCCCCGTAGCCTACGCCATGTCGCGGGCGCGGGCCGCGATTCAACGCGCGCTTGAACTCGATCAGTCTTTGCCGGAGGCTCTCACCGGCCTGGGACACATCGCCGGGTTTTACGATTACGACTGGAAAGAGGCGCGGCGCCTGTTCCATATCGCCATGGCCGCCGAACACGTCTCAGTGCACACACGCGATTACTATTCCTGTTACCTGTTCGCGACGGGACGCGTTCGCGAGGCGATCGAGCAGGAGGATCGCGCCCTTCAGGAAGACCCACTGAATCTGGCCTGCCGCATAAGCCGCGCTTTATTCCTACTGTGTTGCGATCTGAATGCGGCCGAAGCCGACTGCAGGCGTATCCTCGAAATCGATTCCAACTCATTCATCGCGTATAATTTCATGGCAACGTTATGCATGTGGCGTGGCGATTTCTTTCGCGGCCTCTCCTGGGCCGAAAGAGCATTCGCGCTCGCGCCCTCGGCTGCTTTCGTTCGCGGGACGTATGCGTCCCTGCTGCGACAGACCGGCGATCTGACGGGCGCTGAAAGCGTTCTCTCCGAACTCGGCGATGGGAGCGGGGAGGGCGCAGCGATCGGTTTTCTGACATACCATCTGATCTGCGGAGATCCCGACGATATCGCCGATTGGATCGAAAAGGCGATTGCCCAGCGCGACCCGCTTCTGCCGTTCTGGCTTCCGAGCCCGCGAATGCAGCCGATTCGTGAGAGCCACCGCTGGCCGAAAATCGCCAGGATGATGAATCTTCCAGGGGCGACTTCGACCCTGGAACTTACCCGATGACATTCTAGAGAGGCCTCGAGGGATCAGATCCTCCTCTCTCCAGCCCTTGCCGTCGTTTAACGCTCCTTGTTATTGCTTCGCCGTGGGGGGGATTTGACGCTGATCACAACCAGCATTGATGGGGTTGTTAATACAGCTTCCGACGCCCTCGATCATCCAGTTCTGGGAGGCCGTTCCATTACAGCTCCAGATCTGCATGGCGAGCCTGGCCTTCACTTGCCCACCTGGTATATCCAAGCAGTAACCGCTGCTACCCGAAACCCTTGAAATCACCTGGATTCCCGGGCCCTTGGGAGCGTTCGGGCCGGGTGGATAAGCCAGGGGCTCCCAGATCTCGTTGGTGATTTTGTCGCACGTCCACTGCTGCACTGGCGTTCCATCTTGGGCCTTACCCCGCGCGTCCAGGCAAAGGCCGCTGAGGACGTTCTTATAATGGTTACCGCCGCCGACAACGATTAGGATCCATTGCTGAGCGGTGGCGTTGACGCTGGGGTTGCACGGCTCCTGGACGATCGCCGCGCCCGGCGCCACCGATCCGTTGCTTGGCTGGAGGCACATATTGGTGTGGTTGCTGTAAAACACTAGGGGGGACTGGGGCTCGCTCGTTGCGCCGGTAATGGCCGATAGCGCGACCGAAACTACAGAAGCGGCGACAAAAAACGTTTTGTGCACGATGTACTCCCTTCAGACGACTTCAATGACACAGTGCTGAAACTCTGCCGATCGTTTCACTATCCCGAGCCATCGGACGGTATCCTTGAATTTCGGACGCACCGATGGCGCGGATCGCGCGCGAACACCTCTTCTTCCCACGTGAACGGATGGGAAGCGAGACCAACCTTTTGGCAATTCTGCTTGATGTGTCCGCACATCAGAGGTAAGGTTCAGGTTGCCGTTAATGCCCATTAAAAGGACGCAAAATGAACGATTTAGCCGTAGTGGAAAAGCCCGCGCAGTGGGAGCGGTTGAAGCAGAAGGTGCTCGATTCCGTACCATCGCCCATCACGGAGCGGTGCAACATGACTCTGTAGCCATGGGTTCACGAAGCGACCGTGAGCGTGTTGGGGGCGGCGCGTGGGGAGCGTCGGGTCGTCCTGCACCATTATTAGAATGTCCCATTCGGAAGCTTGTGGCGGAGGCGGACAACAGCCTGGTTGCGCCCGGCGGCTTGTTCTTTGTCCGAGGCATCGTTCTGGTTGTGTTAATCAATGCTCTTCGGTAGTTCGAAAAATTGTTCGTGAGCCGTTTTTCCTGCGCGTTCCGCATTCAAGAACGGAGAGTGAAAAGCTCCCGAAAAGAAAGGAAAAACGAACATGATGCGAAGCATTCTTTTGTCGATCCTGGCGCTCGGCCTGGCGGGTGCGGCCTCGGCGCAATCCCGTTTCCCGATGCGGGGGATGTCGCCACGTGGTTCCGGAATCAACCGGAGCGGCGTGTGGAACCCCCTCCGTCCGGTGCAAAAACCGATCGGCCCGGCGGCGCCGCGCGGCGGCAAGAAATCTAGTGGAACGAAGCCAGGTCGCGTTCATCCCGACGGTGCAAAGCCGGCGTCAGCTAGGACGTAGCGGATGAGCGGATATACAATAACGCCGTGGAACCGATTCCGCGCGGGGAAGTCACCGCGCTCATCGCAGAATTGCGCGCCGGCGATCAGATCGCGGCTGAGCGGCTGGTTCCGCTCCTGTATACCGAACTTCGCCGCCTGGCCGGGCGCTATTTGGGACGGGAGCGCGCGAATCATACGCTTCAGGCTACCGCGCTGGTCAACGAAGCGTACCTGCGGATGGTCGATCAGCCGGAAGCGAAGTGGCAGGACCGCGCGCATTTCATCGGCGTCGCGGCGCGGCTCATGCGCCAGATTCTGGTGGATCACGCACGCGCGCATCATGCCGCCAAGCGCGGAGGCGAACAGCCGAAATTGCCGCTCGACGAAGGAGAGGCCGGCGATCAGGCGGTCGCGGGTTTTAACGATGATCTGGCCGGAATCATCGATCTCGAGGAAGCGCTCGACCGGCTGGAGAAGCTCGATGCGAGGCAGGCGAGACTGGTCGAGCTGCGGTTTTACGGCGGTCTGGGAAACGAAGAAATCGCCGAAGCGATGGGGATCTCCGTGGCCACAGTCAAGCGCGAGTGGTCGCTTGCGCGGGCGTGGCTGAAGCGGGAAATGACACGCCGGAGCCCATAAACGATGCAAACCGAGCAATGGGAGCGTGTAAAGGAATTGTTCCACCGAGCGCTGGAGCGATCGGCGGAAGACCGACGCGCGCTCCTCGACGAGGCTTGCGGCGGCGACGCCGGGCTTCGCGCAGAGATCGAGAGTCTGCTGGCGTCGGCCGACGAGCCGGACGCATTTCTGGATCGAACCGGGTCGATGAATCCCGTCGGGCTGCCGGAGACGATCGATCCGATGCTGGGGCGCGAGATCGGGCCGTACCGAATCCTCCAGTGCATCGGGACGGGGGGGATGGGCGCGGTGTACGTCGCCTCGCGCCTGGAGGCGTATGAACAGCGCGTGGCGATCAAGGTCGCGCGGCCGGGGCTGATCAGCGTGGAGCTGCTCATGCGCCTGCGGCAGGAGCGGCAGGTGCTCGCCAATCTGGACCATCCCAATATCGCCAAGCTGCTCGACGGCGGCGCGACGGAGGACGGTCTGCCCTACCTGGTGCTCGATTACGTCGAAGGGACGCCGATCGATCGATATTGCGACGAGCGCAAGCTTTCCCTCGGCGAACGCCTTAAGCTGTTCCGTACCGTCTGCGACGCGGTCGACTACGCGCATCGGCACCTGATCGTGCATCGGGATATCAAGCCGGCCAACCTCCTGGTGACGGCGCAGGGCGTCCCCAAGCTGCTCGATTTCGGAATCGCTAAGCTGCTGGAGGCGCCGGCGGAGGTCACCCGCGCCGAATCGCGCCCGATGACTCCCGCCTACGCCAGCCCGGAGCAGATCCGCGGCGGGGTGATCACCACCGCGACGGATGTCTATTCGCTCGGCGTCCTCCTGTATCAGCTGGTAGCGGGAGTGCGCCCGTTCCGGGGCTCGCTTTCCACCGCCGATTTAGAGCGGGCCATCTTGGAGACCGAGCCTGCCAAACCTAGCGCGGCGGCGCAATCCGATCAGGCGCGGCGCGAGCTCGCCGGCGACCTCGACAACATCGTCCTGATGGCGATGCGCAAGGAGCCCGAGCGGCGGTACGGATCGGCCGAGCAGTTTTCCGAAGATATCCGGCGCTATCTCGAAGGCTTTCCGGTCGTCGCGCACAAGGACTCGGTGGGGTACCGGAGCGCGAAGTATCTGCGCCGGCACAAGACGGGGGTCGCGGCGGTCGCGCTGGTGGCGTTGACGCTCGCCGCCGGGGTCGCGTCCACGTGGGTGGAACGAAATCGCGCCGAACGCCGCTTCAACGATATCCGCAATCTGGCGCACTGGATCGTTTTCGATTTCGATGATCAGCTCCGATTTCTGGCCGGCGCGACGACGCCGCGGCGAAACCTGGTGGCCAAATCGCTCCAGTATCTGGACAGTCTCGCGCAGGAAGCCGGCAATGACCGCTCGCTTCAGCTTGAGCTCGCGGAAGCCTATCGCAAAATCGGCGACGTGCAGGGCCGGCCCTTTTGGCCCAGCCTGGGAGATACGGATGAAGCTTTGAACAACTACCGGAAATCGATGGCGATCGCGCGCCAGGTTTCCCGCAGCGATCCGAAAAACCCGGCCGCGGCTCGGAATCTGGCGCTCGATGAGGGTCGCATCGGCTTGATTCTCACCGCCAAAGGCGAGCCCACCAAAGCGCTGGAACATCTTCGCGCCGCGCAGGCGAGTTTGGAGACGCTGCGGCGCGGCAATCCGGCCAACGCCTCCGATTGCGAGGATCTTTCGGGCTTATACAACCGCATCGGCGACGCGCTCGGCGAGTCGACCATGGTGAACATAGACGACAAGGCCGGTGCGCTCGAAAATTACCGCAAATCGCTGGGGCTCGAGACCGAGTGCGCCGGAATCGAAGCGGACGCGTCCCGCCGCCGGTCGTTAGCGCGCGATAGCGAAGTGACGCGGCTGAAGATCGCTGACGTGCTCATGGCGCTGCAGCGCTATGGGGAAGCTCTGGATGGTTATCGCGCGTCCCTCGCGGGCCTGGAGAAATTGTCGCTTGAAGATCCGGAAAACGCGGATCTGCGCCGCGCGGTTTCGGTGGTGTATGGCCGCCTGGCGGACTGTAGCGGGAAAATGGGACGCGTCAGGGATGCGCTCGATTTCGAGCGCAAGGACCTCGCGATCGGCGAAAAGCTGCTCGCCGTCGACCCGTCAAACTTTCAAGCGATAGAGGACGTCGCGGCCGGTTACCGCAATCTTGGAGACCTGTTGGCGAGGGGTGGGGCCAACGAGGAAGCGGTCGCCCACGATCGAAAAAGCCTCGCGTGGATCGAGCGCCTCCTCGCGATTCAGCCGGACAATATGTTATGGCGCGATAACCTCGCGGAGACTCTGTTGGTCCTGAGCGATCTTCTCTCCCGACGCGGCGAAACGCAGGAGTCGCGGCGCATGGCGCTGCGCAGCCTTGAAATCGCGAGACAGCAGGCAAGCCGTTCCGGAGCGACTGCCCAGGAAATGAACGCCTACGCTTCGGACCTGCTGAGCTGTGAGCCGCGCGATCTTCGCCGTCCTGCGGAGGCGGTCCAATGGGCGCGCCGCGCCGTGGAGGCGACGCAGTCCAAAGACGCCGCGTTGCTCGAAACGCTCGTTCAGGCGCTAGAGCAGAGCGGCGCTCGCGCCGCCGCTGGGGAGGCGAAAGCCAAGGCGCTCGCGGTGAAATCCCGCCACGAATGAAGACCGGTCCTTAGTATCATTCGCGCGTTTTGCGGCGCCACGTGATGGATTAGAGGCTCGAACCAGGCAATTGCTGGCCGTTGCACCTGAGTCGCGACGCAAAAACGCCGCCCCGACTGCGAGCAGGAAGCGGCGTTTGGACGCAGGAGTGCCAGGCGTTTTTCTGCGACTCGTTTGCACTTGCGGGGCGGTCTTCGTTGCGGCCGGCGAGTTCGATAATTCTGGAGCCGCCTTGCTGGCCGTTAACAGCGGCCCAGCGCCAGCGAGCGGCTTCTGCGATCGCCTTTCGACCAGTAGCGCTGTTGTTGGGCTTCTTGCACGTTCCTTCGGCTGGCCGGTGCGAGGTTGCCGGCCATGTCGTTGGCAGTCGTGCCAAAATGATCAAGCGAGGACGGTATATGAAACGCATCACATTGCTGCTTGTGATCGGAGCGATCATCTCCGCACAAAGCGTCACGGAGCCTCAATACATCAATGGTTTCGCCGCGCTCGATCCCGGCGGAAACTGATCGAGCTGGAACGCGAGACGGTCACATTCCACGCCAAGACGAAGGCCCTGCCCGGATACGCTTCTGTGAAGATGACAACGGAAATAAAATCCGACCGCTCCCCCGTGCGTGTACCGTCTGATGCGCGGTTCGTTGTGCGCGGTCGGGCGCCTATTGACCCGCTGTCACGCTATGAACTTCGTCTTCTAAAAAGCTCCAAGAGTCATCGCGAATTTGTTTTGACGACGGCCCATGGGACGGTGTTCACCGGCGGGTCAACGTCGAACATGGACGAGGGCGCCGTCGCGATCCATTTCGAGGAATACGGGACAGCGTCCTATCGCATCGGCGCTTGTGCTATGCCGCTTTGGTTCCCGCCCCTTTCTTGGCCGCCGGTGCCGACTTCGCGGCTTTGGCCGCAGCCCACCGCCGCCTCGCGGCATCCCCCATCGCCTTGCGTGCAGCAGCGCTGATCCGGCGTTTTTTCGGCGTGGGCTTTGCGGCCGAAGCAACGGCGGGAGCCTGGGGAGCTTTGGCAGCTTCAATCGCGGTCCATCTGCGCCTCGCTGCCGCTGCGATCGCCCTTCGTCCGGCGGCAGTGAGCCTGCGTTTCCTGGGTGGCCCCGCAGTAGCAGGAGCGGCGTTTGTGGCCTTTGCTGGCCGTCGACCGCGGCGACGCGATGGTGGGTGTAGGGCATCGATCGCGCGAGACAAGCGATCACGTTCGGCGATGAGCAAAGCTACGATATGTTCGGTTGGCATCTGATTCGCAGCATATCACCGTGCTCAGATATAAAAGAAACCGCCATCGTTATCATAGTATCCGCTCATGAAGGACCCTATCGAGCTGCTGCCCGCCGAGATACTCCAACGCGCAAATCTGAACGGCAACGAGTACGCTTGGCGCGTCGAGGACATTCCGTGCGTGATCGAGGCTGGGCGCGCGCTGAACCTGGTGAATATCGGCGGGCAGCTTCAGTTCCGGCTTCCGGACGGAACCGCTGAGGTGTACTGGATCGAAGTCGATCCGACGCGTTGGGCGCCGGCGGATCTCCCGCGGGACGATTACGTGAACGAATGCGCGCGCCTGGCGCTCGAACATTTCGACAGGTTCGTCACCCCGCTCGATCTGATCGAGGAGGGCCGAAAGGCATTTCCCGGCCGCATCGAGCGCTGGGAAGCGCGCGGGCACGATCCACGCGAGTTCATGTGGTTCGTCTGGTATCTCGCAAAGCCGTCGTGATTCGCTCGGGCCGCGGCGCTTCTTCCTCACCGCAAGTGCGGGGGAGCGGCGCCGCGGTGGAGATGATCGCTGGTGGCTGCGGTGGCGCCGCGGCAGCAGGGCGTTGAACGTGCCCGATCAGGCGATCGGGATACTGCGGCCCGATGCGCACCGCTGCGAGTTCGCCCTTCCGCCCAGTCGTGCTTCCGGCGCTTCTTCGGCGCGGCCAATTCATATTCATTGTCCACACGCAGGCGCCGGATGCCTTCGTTATATCGGCGCGCTCGGTATGGTCCGATCACTTGAAATGGCCGCTGGAATGGCTTTCGAAACGGACTCGTGGCGCGCTATTGAACATTAATCAACGCGCCAGGGAAGGTCGGGTAGCCGTTGTAGTTGCATGCGATCGGGTTGTCACCTGCGGGCGTGGAAGCCGGAACGGTGATGTTCAGTTGGTAGAGTCCCGGGCTGATCAAATCGAACCCCACCACGCTCGCCGGTTGCCCCGAAATCCAGCACTGGATGGGGCTGGGCATCGAGCCGCTTTGGGTTGCCGACCCGGCGGTCGGTGCGGTTCCGCTCGGCGGACCGAGCCCGTAGAGCACCAGGATGATCTCTTCACCCGGAGTGGCTGGCGTGGATGACCCGGGGAACAGACTCGCGGGTCCGAGAAGATTGTAGTTCAGGTGCCGCGCGACCACGTGGCCAGTCGCGTCGTAGAGCGGGAAGGTCGGTGAAAGGCCGTTGTTCAAGACCGTGAACGGCGCGCTCGCAACGCCATTGTTGGTTACGACGACTTCCACCGGGTACGGGACATTGTTGGTATCGAGTGGCGCCAGCACATTGATCTGGTCGCCCGCCGTGCAGGCCGGATCGGTCGAGGCGCTGCAATAGAAGAAAATATACGCGGGAAGTCCATCAACCGTGACGCTGATCGGCCCAAGCTGCGATGGCATCATGTTTTGGGCGAAGCTCGACGCGTTGCTCCACACGACTCCGGCCGATGCGGTGCTGGACGGTGCGAGATTGATCCCGTTGATCTGGAGCCAGGTGTTGTATGCGACAACGGGCGCGCCGAACGCAGTCTTCACGGAAGTGATGATCGGCACGCCGCTCGCGGCGCTGGTCAGCGTCCCGGTGCCCTGGATCGTATAGCCTGAAGTGCTGTTGCCACCAAGCGCCAGCATGAATGAGCCGGTCGCACCAGCGTAGGCTCCCGTGCCGCCGGTGACTGTAGCGGGAAAGCTCGGGCCGCCCGAAGTCAAGCCGGAAACCGAGAAGTAAATATTGAAGCTGTCGGTCGCGTTCGGCCTTACGGTCAGGACGCCGATTGAAGGCTCGGGCGGTGTATTGGCGTTGTCGATTTTGAGGGTTGCGCTCGCGCTTCCGAGCGGGCTCGCCGTGCCAGTCGCGGTTCCACCACTGTAGTACTCCTGCGCATTGGCGATCGACGACCCGGCGAAATTCGAAAGCGTTAGTTGCGTGGTCGTCCCATTGACCGTCACGCTTCCGGAACCTGTGGTGGTGTAGACGCCGTTTGCGTTTTGATTGAAAGTAAGACTCAGCGATCCGCTCGCGCCGCCGTACATGCCGGTTCCTCCGGTGATCGTTCCTCCGGAGATAGTGAAGGGCGGCGAGGCGGCGAAGTTCACGTTGCTTTCGGTAAAGCTCGCCGTGATGCTGTCGAGCTGATCGAAAAAGAGCTGCGCGGTGACTTGGACAGGCCCTTGCAACGCGCCACTGCTTTTCGGTTGAGAGCTGGTGATGTACAAGGTCGCGTTGCCGAGCGAGCCGGCCGAGCCGCTTTCGACGGCGTTCATCTGGTTGAGCACCGTGGCGCCAATGGAGCTGAAGGTCAGATTGAGTGTGACGTTGGTCGTCGATTGCGCCGCGGGTACATAAAAGATCTCCATAATGGTTCCGCTCGCATTGACTTGTGGCGCCGCGGCCGCTCCGGGAGTAGTAGAGTCGATGCCAGAAACGGAACAGCTTGCGGGATTACAGTCCTGAATGTCGATTTGTCCGCTGGTCACGCCAATAAAGGTGTCCGTCATGTCGAACAAAAGCGGACCGTTGGCGGGATTATAGAGAAACGGCGCGGTGAAGGCGACGGGAGGCCCGAAGGGGCACGGAGCCGGTCCAGCGCACCCGGGCCCGGTGAGCGCCGCGCTACCCGAAAACACCAGCGTGTTATCTGGTCCTACGTTGTTCGCAAACGTGAGGCTCAGGCCCGGATGCCCGGTTGTGTTCGCGTAAGTGAGGCTGGTAGAGAGAGAAATGCTCCCGCTCGCCTCCAGGTTTAGCGAGCCCATTCCCGGCGCGGCTCGAAATGCCATCCCGGTGATGTAAACCGGGCCGGTAATCGAGCTGAACTGATCCGGGTCGACTACAGTTTGAGACCGGATGTAAAAAAAATAGTCCGCGGGAAGGCCGGAGTTGTCATTTCCGGCGGTCGTCGCGCTCGCATTAGGCACGACGATGCTGCTGCTCGCCGCAAGGCCAACTGAGCACATCGCAGCCAGGATCCAGAGTCGAGTCATCTGCCTTCCCCTCCTCCCGATTTTGTCGATCAAAAGTAGTAAAAGGATTACGCGCGTCGTTGCCTCTTGTGGAAAAAAGACTCGACAGTGCGCCCGACGCCGGAAGAAGAGACCGAGTCAGTCCGGTAGACGTGCACGGTGCGCCAGTTTACGATGAGCCTTCGTATGCCAAACGGGAACCTGACCACCACAATAACGTTCGCTAGCTGAGAGTAAAACTGGATCGTGACCGGAGCCGACGTGCGGCTCATTTCCCGGCGTGGCAATCCGTACAAGAGTTTCGCCGTGCTTCGGGAATCGCTCCGGTCGCTGAACCGTGAGGCGGTCCTCGATGGCGAGATTGTTGTGCTCGACGCGAGCGGCAGGCCGCAGTTCTACGAGCTGCTGCGGCGCCGAGGCGAGCCGGTATTCTACGCCTTCGACTGCCTCATGCATGGCGGCCACGATCTGCGGGCGCTGCCGCTGATGAACCGGAAGGAGATCCTGAAGCGTGTTGTCCGCGACCATCCGCGCATTCTGCTGGCCCACCACTTCGATCGGGACGGCCGCGCCCTGTTCCGCCGGGCCTGCGAGCACGATCTCGAAGGCATCGTAGCGAAGTGGCGGGACGACGCTAACGGCGTGAACTGCTAAGATTCGGAATCCCGGCTACCTGGGCATGAAAAACAGCCAATTATCCGATGGGGTGAGATGTGCCCTCCGGCGTGCCTCCGCGCCTGCGAGCATGTTTGACGACTTCCACCACTCCTTGTGCGCCGCGAAGGTGGGTTCAACCAAAGGAAACGGGTCGCGGCCCCTGCGATGCCTCTCGTCGCCGTCCGCCCACCGCGGGATTTTGCTCGGCTTGTGATGCTTGACTTGATGAATCTCAAGATCGATGCGGGCGTATTCCCTGAAGGCGTGATAGGCGTCAGCATAGGCGCGTTCGGCACCGGGATCACCTTCGGCAAGGTTGGCGTAAGCAGCATAGGAGGCCTTGTAGGCAGTGAGCTTCGCGATCCATTTATCGCGTTCTTCGGCTTCAGGATCAGCCCTGTACCCGCTCCGATATTTTGGCGCGGCGGCCCATTCGCGAGCCGCCGCTTCGGTGGAGAATCCGTATGCTTGACAAGTACCGCCGATCAAGGATTCGGATTTCGCAGCCCACACCAACCGCCCCGTTTCCGCCTCCTTGCTTGGAGTCAGGTTCCGGCTAAACTCGATGGCATCTGGTCTGCTCAGAAAGGTTGCACGATTTCCGCCTGGGTAAAATACCACCCAGTCGTCGCCTATGGGCTCTATGGCGTAGCCTTTCTTTGGCGCTTCGCAGACACGAACCAGCGGCCGGAGCGCCCTTGGGTCGGGCCGCGGAATAGCGCGCTTGCGCTTCCGCTTGCGTTCTTTGGCTCTGGGCTCCCCACTGAAAGGCCATGTCGAGGACACCTTCTGCCCCTGATGAAATAGCCACGGATAATATGAGCGGTTAAATTGCTCCGCTACTGTAATGCAGCGGACGAGCGCTTTCCAAAGTCGCCTTCGGGCGCTGAAGATCGGCTTGCGATCTCGCCCAGGAAGGGGGGCTGGAAACCAGGGGCCGTGCCGGTCTTCGAGACAACTATCAGGTTGGCCCGTACACACCCACCGCGGGCGACGATCCACGAGGTCCTGAAGCAGCTTGCTGTCTGATGGAAACTCACTGTGCTTAAGCCTGTACGCATGATGTTTTAGAGCATCGGAGAAGCAGACGACGTCACGGCCGTCTGGCGGAAAGTGGCTTAACCAGAATCCTTGTTCGCCCGGCTTGGGCTGGGCAATTGGATACAGGGACACACCCTTCTTGGGCTTTCTCCCGTTCCACTGTTTGTCCCAAGCGGTCCATGAACAGAAGGACCCCATGTAGGGTGCGCATCTCACGAACATATAGGGCGCGAACCTCGCGAACATGTATGGCGCGGGCTGTAGTGGGTACAGCGCCAGCGGAGCGCGTTCAAACTCCATGTGGCTGGATTCAATTTGCGGAACGTCCTTGCCGAATCGCGCCTCTCGCGCCGCTGATCGGCTCACGTATGGGGCGGGTGTGCGCTCTGGTTCAAACCTCGCCGGATTCCGGGGCAGCGTGGATCGCCCGCATTGCGCGAGGGCAGACGGGCTAGCCGCGGGTGTACACGGCCGGGTTGATCCCGCTGGACCGCTCGGACATTCATGTCGATCAATCGGCGGGCGGACGTCGCGCCTCTGCGGGCCGGCGGCCAGAATCGACTGCCGAAATAATGCTGCATGGAGGCGGTCGTTCGATGCCCGATGGGTTATCTCTTTCTTCTCTTCTTCCGTTGCGCCAAGAGGGATCGCTGTCTCGTCAGTCTTGCTGGCTGGCGCCGCTTCCCCGGCGGCCTTGCGCATCACCGAGGCCAAGACAGAAAGTTTCCGAGCATCGCAGCGCGGATCATCACGCCACGGCTGAAGCACGGTGAGTATTTTATGCCATAAATCCTCGGGAGCAATCCTCGCCAGCAGCATCCAATCAGGAGCAAGCGCGTCTTCGGCGGCCACCTCGGCCACGGAAAGTATGCGGGTTGTCCACTCACGATCAAGGCTCCTCAGCAGCTTGCGCCATAAGTTTTCATCGCGATGTCGTTCCCCGCAGCGCTCGCGAAGTGCATCGATGCGGGCTAGGTCTTCGGGCGGATACGGTATGCGCTTTGGAGGGGAGTCCGCTGTCTCGAAAAACAGGGGAATCAGCGCGACTGGCGCATAGGCGGGAAACTCCACGCCCGATCCATTCGGATCAAGAACCTCTACGACCGATCCATCGGGATCAATGCTGAAGCAGGCATGAACCCGCTGGACCGACAGATCGTCGCACTTCTCTGTGATGCTGTTGAGATCGGCTGTTACGCGGGTTGGGTCCCTGCCAATTTCCTTGCCGATTTCTTCTTGTGTGGAGCCTGACAAGGTGCGGTCTAATACTCGTTTTTCACGATCAGTCAACTTGGTGAGTAGTAGCTCGACATCAATTATTGGCTCGTGATCTGGGTGCGCACCGTCTTGGTCTTTGGCGTCTTCGGCGTCTTCCGCGCCGTGGTCCTCTCCGCCCCGGTCTCTCTGTTTCTCCGTGGTAGCGCCGTAGGGCCAAGGAGCGAACGTCGGGGGTTCATGGACCGGTCTCGGCGAACCATTAAGCGGGTCGGTCGTGGATAAGGGCCTGATATCCGCCTCGGCCGCTTCTTCTTCCGGGGTCAGCCGCTCGCTTAGCCAGGCAGGAAGGCCGACCGTACCGGGATCGTCTATGGCTCCCGTCTTAGTCCGCCACACCGCTTGAACACCCAGGCGCTCGCGCATCAAGCGTCGAAGAGCGTATTCAGGGAGGTTTCTTGTGCGCGCCTGGCTGAGATACACTTCACACGCATATTGCTCAAGGTCCTCGTCGCGGAAGGCTATCCCCTTTTTTCGATGGTGCTGCTTCGGGTCATCGCCGACGTCTCTCGCTGCCTTTGTTTTCCTGACACCCTTACGCCAACCCTTCTTGGCAAAATCACGAGCCTCCTCGCGGGACCGGAATACCTTTACAACATTCCCCTCGCCCAGCGAGTTGTACACTCCGATCCACATCTGGTTATTCGTTATCGCGACCCACGACGGAGTGAAGATTACTTTCAGTTCGCTTCCGTCGATTCCGCGCGGTCGGGATACTTTCAACAGACCCGGTCCCTTCTCCTTAATTACAGCGCCAGCCGCCCTTGCCATGACGCGGCCGGACGCTGTGAGTGTAATCGCTCGCTCCTGGTCCACCGGGACAGCAGTACAGCTTTCGGCCCTGCCGCGAAACGCTGGCCTTTCGGAAACCAACCTGTCGAACCTGTAACGTATTTCCGCGCGGAGTCTTGTTGCCGTGATGCTGCGCGCCACGGACTTCGCGAGCCGCAAAAGACCCTTCACGTCGGGGCAATGCTCCCCATCACGGGCCCAGGCTTCTGCATCTTCATCCGCCAATTTCTGATTCAATTCGGCGGTTTCCGGTGGCGCGGGCGGCGCCCATCTGACGTTCAATGGATCGTAATTATCGTTTTCGTCTCGCCGGACAAGTTCGTAGCCCACCTTCGCGGGTCGGAAGGAGAAGTAATTTTCCGCTATGCGCGTGAGTGTAGGACTTGTTTGAGGTCGCGGCCCAACGTCGGCCGTAAACCGGTCAAAAGAAATCCGCCAATTTCTGGTGTTGCAATGGTCCATCCAGGGCCGATAGACCGTTACTCCGCGTCCTCCGTAGTTCCCGTATTCTGGGTGTTCTGGGTCGGTGCATCGGTCGATCATGTCACGCCACACCTCTACGGTGGGCTGATCTACTCGGTTTCGTTCGGCGGCTGCCGCGATCTTTTTATACCTTGGATCGAAAGGCGCGACTCTGGCGCGCGCGGCTAGGTCGATCCGACCAATACAGGCCAGGACTTGCTTGCCGAAATCGAATAGCCAATGCGGGACGGAATGGACTTCCCCGTCGGGCAGGAAGGCATCGCGCCTGATCGCCTCCAACACAGGCGCAAGGTCGTCTCGGAGTCGTTTATCCAAACGAGCAACATCGCTGATCAATGGACGGCCATCTGGCCGTACCCTTAACGACGTCCCGCGGCCCCGGGAAGCTATCCGTTCGCGTGCCTGGGGCCCAGGTTTGCGTCCTGTTGTCATCTTGATGAGATCGCGGACCATCTCATCCATCGAGAGATAGACGCGGTCGCCCAGGGGCACCTCAGCACCGCCGGGGACCTTCACTGTCGCGCCGCTTGAGTGCGCTGCCGCGGTGGTCCCGGCATAGCCGCGCTGGACCTTCAGGTCCGCCGTCCCGCCGCCAGCGAGGATCAGCATCTGCTCGGAGTCGATCTGAATCTGCGTCCGGTTGATTGTGGCTCTGCCGCTCGCGAGACCGATCAACGCAACGGACGCATCGATAGCCCCGTTCAGTGAATCGGTCGTGCCGGCGAGCGCCAGCGCGACCCTCTCATCGCAGTGATTCGCGGCAGCGAGCGCCAGCGCGTTCGTTTCAGCCTCGATGTTTAGCTTGCGACCAATCCGCGGCGCTTGCCTCCAGCGCTCCTCAAATTCCGGCATGCGTCGCTTTTTTTTGCGCCAGGCAGACCTCCATGCCCGGAACAATTCGTCGGGCCGCTGTAGTAAGTAACCGAGCGACTCCCGAACCGGGAAACCATACAGGTCAAGCGCCAGCAGCAAATTATTGAGCTTGGTGTGGAACTCGCGCTCTATTGCATGAAACGCGGGTCCATCCGGCAGTTGGTGGCCTCGATTCAGGGGAACGCTCGTGGGGCACAGCGGCCTCGTGCTGCCGAAGGTGGTCGTGCCCGGAGAGCAGTCCACTACTGCGGATTTCCGCCACGCCAGTCGTTTGCGTTTCCACTCTGGGCCGAATCGTTCTCCGTGTTGCGCGTCGTAGCCGTCGAACATCCCATCGAGCGACGGATCAAGGAGCTGCTTTGGGATGTCGCGACCATAGCTATACTGTGCAAATTCATCCCAGCCATCAACATCGACAGGCAGGTCCTTCGAGGCCACAACGGACCGTTCCTTTCGCGCCTCCTCGCGGGCGCGCTCAAACCCATCTTTTTGACAAGGGCCGCTTGGCTTTCGCGCGGCGTCGCCGGTGAGCCGAATAAAAGTATCCGTTCTTCTCCATTCGAGCGTGCCGTCAGAGCACGGCAACCAGATGATGGTGGCCCTGTCGGGTTTCGCAGTGGTCTGCGGCAGCACTCTTGTTTGTGGGGACCATTCGTCACTCCATCTCGATCCGGTCAAATAGGCCCTAGTGAGCAGTACGGGACCGCTCTGCGCGTCGGGATGTTTCGGCGGACGGAGTAAATCATGGATCGCGCGTTCGAGCTGCTGCCCTGTATATCCGAGTCGATGGAGCTGCCTCATCTGCCAGCGCAGTATCTCTTCGGGTCCGTCCCCGTTATCTCGAGGCACATCCATGACTGGGACCGACGGTTCCCGCGTTGGGCATTCCAAGAACACAGTGCCCGGCCCAAGGCCCCAGCACTGGATGCAGAACGTCGGGCCAGCACGGACGCTCATGATGGATTCAAGCAATTTTTGGTCGATCGGGGCGTCGATGGCCTGCCCATCAAGGAGCGGCCTGATGAGATGGCGGACGGGACCATCGGAATAATCGAAATCGAAAGGTAGGCGGAACATGGCGAGCAGCGGCGCTATGTGGCGTGTCAAGTATAACCCCGAAGTAGATTGCGGGCGGAGCCATAAACATTAAAGTTCATTAAGCAACGCAGCAACTTCATACGGCGGTTGAGTTCTTATGTTTAGGCGGGGACGGGAGGTATGGGCTCGGGGAACACCAGAAACGCGGCGCGGATAGAAACATCCGGCGTCCTGACGAGGCGCTCGTTGCGCTTATCGCCGTCCAGGTGTTGCCTGTCAACACCTTCGGCAGATTGGTCTGCGCTTTGATTTCGGCTCAATTTCGGTTGCGCCACGCGGACCCATATGCGGCGCGACTCATGACCACGGTCAAAGAGGTCGCACAAAAAGGCACTCAGGGCTTCCATGCACCTGCGGGGCTCGACACGGAACTCGATTGCGACTCGCTCAACCGTATTGACTTTGCTGGATTCTGTGGCTCTTCTTATCTATCCCCAGGAGCCATGGTCCGGCTGCGTCCCAGCAAGGCAGTGCATCGTTTCGCGTTCGTCGCGATGCGCGCCTTTTCATACTGATCGACGGACACGAAAGGACAAGGAGGTTATCGACATGTTCGTGCGTTGGAAAAGCCGCGTTCTACGACACCAAAGCTGGCGGCGAAGCTGGCGCGCCTTCTATGCCGTGCTGGTGGAAAGCCATCGTGTCAACGGCAAGATTCGGCAGAAGGTGTTGGCGCATCTGGCCCACATCAGAGAGGAACACATCGATGCGATTGCGCACCAAGAGTATTTCTGGCGGCGCGTGGATTGGCGATTAGATGAAATGCAGGTCGCACCCGAGGTGCGGCGGCAGGTTGAGCAGAAGCTTGCCGCGAGGGTTCCCCGTCCGCTATTCGCCAAGGGTAGCGCGGAATGGAATGCATACCAGCAAACCGAGCAGATGCTGTACCAAGTGCGCCTCTACCGGCACCACCCCGGAGATCCTGATCCTGTAGGCCCTACCCGAGAAGAAGTTCTTGCTGTCATGGCCAAACACAAGAAGAAAGCCGAGGAGGTCGCATCAGAAGCGTCAGTCATGGTGCCTACTAAAACGGCAGATTCTGCCGTTTGATAGGCACTACGCCGATACCGGGGCTCGCCGGTTACTGGCCGCTTACGCAGTGCCGCGCCCGCGGGTCGCCGCGCGCGGGCAAGCGCACAAGCGGTTCCCGTATACCGACCTTGCCGCATTGCGCCAAGCACGCCAGGCACGCATGTCCACGTTGTCACGCGGTGGACACATTCCGTAGTCAAGATCTTCGGCTTAACCGTCGCCGAAAGCTCTCGATGAAAATCGGGCCCGCATTGTCAGCCACGATGCGGATCTTGCTTTTTGCGATCGACCACCGCGTGGTCGGCAGTCGGCGCACGCCCCGAATTACTGTACCCATCGACTCGCCAACTGAACGGCGCCGGGCATTTTACGGCGCCTTCGGCAGCTTTCGAGGAGGACCGGTGATACCGGGAAATTCGCAGTCACAGAGCGGCAGATGCATGTTGGATGCAGCGCGCCGCCCGCGATACCGCGAGTTAATTAATCGCGCGCACAAGCGGAGTAGTGTACAACTCGCACGTCGGTTTGAGAAATTCCTAACCTCATTGCGGACGCTGTAGGACGAACCTTGCTTTTTCGATCGATGGTCACGGCAGTTGAGGAGCCATGGCAATACACTCTGCATCGATTCGTTTCGTAACCCATCCCAAAATTTACTTTTGCGTGTTGCCCCATCCCGGGCGGCTGCGGCGCTTCGCCGGTCGCCGTTCTTTGATGTTTAGGTGATGGGCAGAAAGGACGGGCCCAGTGCCCAGTAGAGTCATTCGTGAGGGGATCCTCACGAGCGAGCGTGTCAATAAGATCGCGCTCGATCCGAAATGCGAAGTTTTCTACCGGAGGTTGTTCAATGTGGTCGATGACTATGGCCGCCACGATGGTCTCCCGGCGCTACTCCGTGCCGCCCTGTATCCGCTCATGATCGACGCAGTATCCGTCCAGGATATCTGCACTTATCTGGACGCCTGCGAGACAGCCGGATTGATCCGGCGGTACGAGGTAAGCGGCAAACCCTACATCGAGTTGTGGAACTTTCACCAGCGGCTGAGGCGGATGAAGAGTAAGTATCCGCCGCCTTCTGGGAAGGAATCGACCGCCGTTGACGGACACTTGACCGCAGAGTGCGGGCAGATGACTGCAGAGTGCGGACAGGTGACCGCAAGTGGCCGCGAGTTGCCGCCACCTGCGGCCGATTGCTGCCCCGAATCCGAATCCGAAACAGAAACAGATCTCGAAACGGATACAGGAGCGCGCGATTCAAGCGACGCTCGCCAATTCAATCCGTGGGATCAGTTCAGGGAAGCCTACCCGGAATGTAAGCGGAACGTCAGGGTGGAATCCTCATGCCGGGCGTATGTTTCTAGGATTAGCGGCAAACAGGGTGAGCATGACCGGCTGATGGAGGGATTGCGGCGCCATCTCGCCTGTGATCAATGGGAGCGCTCTCTCAGGGAAGACGGTGGACGCTTCATCCCCAGCATGGAGAAGTTCATCGCCGACGGTCTTTATTTGGACCATCCGCCAGTATTCCGTGAAGATGCACAGCGAGGGCAGCCAGCTCTAGAGCAGGCTCCCTCCGTCGCGACCGGCATGAAATGGGACCCGGCTACCGAGCAGTTTGTGCGGGGCGAGCCAGTTCAATGAAGACCGCGCGGCAATCAGCGGGAAAGCGCTCCGCTGAAAACGCCGGACCCGAGCGCCTGATCAATGCAGAAGCCGAGAGGCTGATTATAGGAAACATCCTTGTCCAGCCGGGCTTCTTCCGTCGCGTCGGTCCCCAGCTCAGCGATGACTGCTTTGCCGTCGAGTCGTACCGGCGTGTCTTTAATCTCGCCCGCAGGATTCACGAATCCGGCGGCGATCCCATCCTCTCCGAGTGCTACCGCTACGTGCTCAACGAACGGAGTTCGTCGGAGGGCCTGGGCTTGCCACAGCTCTCCTCACTGGCCTTCGACAACATGGTGGATGTTTCGAATCCCGAGCAGTGGGTTCGCGATTTGAAATCCAAGGCTGCCGAACGCCGCATCTGGAAAGCCTCGGAGCGGCTGCGGCTCGGCGTTGAATCCGGTGCCGATGCTGCCGAACAACTTGCCGCTACCCAGGCCGAGCTGCGGATGATTGCGGGCACCTTCGATGCCCCCACCGCCACGGACGCGCCCACGATTGGCAACGCCGTCTTTTCGATCGGTATCGATAACCTGCTGGCCGCTCCGCGCGGCTGCATTCCAAGCCCGTGGGCACGACTCAATGATGTAACCAACGGCGGCCTGCGGCCGGGCGAGCTTTGGCTGGTCGGAGCGCGAACCGGCGTCGGCAAGAGCACGGCGTGTCTGCAATGGGCACTCGCCGCGGCCAAGAATAATCACCGCGTACTCTTCGCCAGCCTGGAGATGCCGCAGGCAGACCTATTAAAGAGGATACTGAGCGCGGAAGGCGACATTCCCCACGCGGTTCTGGTCCGCGGCGATCTTCAGGCTGACTGGCGCGCTAAGGTTGCGGACACGCTCGAACGGATCGGATCTTGTCCCTTGGAAATAAGCGATAAGATGCGGTCGCTCTCGACGATTATCGGGAAAGTCGCGGCCACTCCAAACCTGGGCCTCCTGGTCGTGGATTATCTCGGCCTGGTCGATCCCGGTGGAAGGTTTGAGAACCGCAACCAGGAAGTGAGCGCTATCTCGCGGAGGCTCAAGCTGGCGGCGCTCGATTACAACATTCCGATCGTCGCCGCCCACCAGTTGAACCGGGCCAACGAGAACGAATCTCGCCGGCCGCAGCTCAACGATCTACGGGATTCGGGCAGCCTCGAACAGGACGCCGATACTGTTCTCCTATTGGACGCGCCGGGAAATCGGGACAGGGCAGACAACGCCGACAAGGATGTCGTGGACCTGATCATCGGGAAACAGCGCAACGGCGTGCGTGGTACTTCGGTGCGACTTCGGCTGGAAGGTCCATACTGTCGCATCACTGAGCAGTAAGGAAGGGTGTGTTAAGCACGAAGGAGCTGGAGCAGCGCCGCGCCGCGCCGCTATTCTTAAAACCCCGCGACTCAGCGGGAAACAGGCTTCTCTCGCGCTAGAAACGCTCGACGGCGTTGGGCTGGTAGTCTGACTACCCCTGTTTCGTTTTTCGCGCTGAAATGCGCGTTTTGCGCAAAGCCGCAACATGTGCCGGTTGTAGATCAGTTTCCGCAAGCGGACCAGAGGACTTCGGCAACACTAAGGTCATCGCCGGCACTGCAGTACCATGATCCGCTTCGGAAGAAAAGGAATTTATGCAATCCAAGAAATACGCACTCACAAACAGCACGTCCGTCTTCTCGCGGGATGCCGGGCTTGATGCTGGATTCCCGTGCCTCCAGAAGATGACGAACGGCCTGCACCGCGGCGAGATGTGGCTACTGGCGGGCTGGCCCTCAGCCGGCAAGACCGCCTTGGCCATGCAGATCGCCGCCAATGTAGCGGCCAGTGGCAAGTCGGTCGCCGTGTTCGGGCTCGAGATGGCGCGCGAATCCCTCCTAGATCGTATCCTCTGCAATCGCGCCCGTGTGGACAACATGAAATACCGTATGGGCGCCGTTGACGGTGAAGAGCGCGCGAGGGTCGAGCGAGCCCTTCACGAAATTCGCAAGATGCCGCTGTTCATCGATGATGGCCCTGGGGTGACGCTGGCAACCATGCGCGAAAAGCTACTCGCGCTGCGTTCCCGGCGTGGTCTTGATCTGGTGATCGTCGATTACTTGCAACTCATGGGATCGGAGCCGCTGGAGGACGGTAGTGACGCCACCAGCGATCAGGAAGTGAGCACGCTCTCACGCGGGTTAAAGCGCATGGCTCGCGATCTGTGCGTGCCGTTTCTGGTCCTATCGCAGTCAAGCTGCGCGACCGAAACCCACCAGCGGGATCATAAGCCGCAATTAAGCGACCTCCCCGAATCGATCGAGCAGGCCGCGGATGTGGTCGCCTTCATCCACCGGGAAGAGCGGTACGAGCCGGATCGCGAAGAGGTGAAGGGATTGGCCGACCTGTTGATCGCCAAACAAAAACACGGTCCCATCGGCAGGGTGCCGCTGATGTTCCGTGCCAACTATACGCGGTTCGAGAGTCGCCCGGAAGGCGGGGAGTAGGGTCACGGCCGCGTGCGGCCTCCGCTCCGAGGCATGACACCACACCTCTGAAACAAAATGATTATCCCCTGTTTGGCGCCCACGCGGGCGACGTCGTTTGGTAAGGCCAGGGTGGTAGGAACGGGCCAGGCGCCGCGGACGTCGCTGACGTTGCGCGCAGAAACGCCAACGGGGCCGAACGTGGCGGCGTGCCCACGGCTGGGACGCCGCCCTCGTATCCTTATCTGGGTTGTTACCGCGAGCAGCGCCGCCGTCATAAGGACAAACTTTGCCGAAGGGCTGCATTGTAAACCTGCAGGTCCCCCGGGGTAGGCAACATCTTGAAACCAAAAGGCTTGCAGACCACGGCTTGCCTCTTTACGCGCGGCCGCAGGTTTTGAACTTCGCCTCAAAGGTGTGCACCTCTCGCAGGTGCCTCCCTTTGACCGGCTTAAACACGAAGCGATTGAAAATCGCCGATTTTCGACTCGAAACAGCAGCGCCGAAACAACGTGAATAACCTGCTTCGGCGAGAAAGGATTCATAAAAAATGGGACAACGTGGGCCGATGCGAACACCCGGTTCGCAGCGTTGGAGAGCTGAATTGAAGAAGCAGAAACGCGCATTGGCATTAGGAAAGGAGGCTACCGATGCGCCCGAGATAGATATCAGCGACATTCCAACTTGTCCGCGCGGACTATCCCGCGCGGTCGCGGATCGCTGGATGGAGATCATGCTCGATCTGGTCGCCGCCGGCATCGCGGTGAAGCAGATCGATTCACGATGCATCGCGGTCGCCGCCCGCCATGAGGACAATCTGGAGCGGCTGGATCAAATGTGTGAGCGAAACAACCTTCAACCCGAGGTGCTGCTCACCGCATTGCGGTCCAGGCAATCGGCCATGAAGGAGTATCTGGCCGCGCTCGAGAAAATCGGCGGCACCCCGCTGGTCCGCATGAGGGCGAGCATTGCGCCGAAGGAACGGACCAATCCACTTGATGATCCATGGTCCAGTTTATGAATTGAATCATCGCGATAACCGACCGCTGAAGGTTGGGTCGAAATCGAGAAAGAGAAGCCCAGAAACAAAATGAAGCAGAAAGGCAGCTTTGGGCCCGCCGTCAACGGGCTCGGTCACACCGCGGAACACGCCGGTCCAAAGGACGGGATTAACCGTGTTTCGCCCAAGAAAGAAAACGTCATGAAAGATGAAGTGTCAACTGTCAACTACGATCGCGCCGAGGCTTTGCTGAGGTCGATCATTAAATATTGGATAGTCCAACTCATGGATTACGGCGGGACGTGTCCGGTCACGACCGCCGAATGCGTCCTGGACAAAGAACCAGCGCTATGCAAGGCCATCGGCAAGGAGCGCGTTCTCGCTTTGTGTAAAGAACTTCATCGCGCCGAGAACATCAGCCAATCGGAATGGTATCAAGCAAGGTTTCACCAGTTCAACAACCAGTACTTCGGGGGCACTCTGCCAGACTACCGCGTCCACGCGGTGTATGACATCACGGTTTGGGCCCCGGGGGACTGTGACGAATTCCCGCGCAGTGACATCGATCACGCGGCCCATGAGATTTACTTGTCCATGACGCATTGCGTAGGGTTCCGCGAAATGGACGAATTGCTGATCCATTTCATGGCGCATGTTGCAACCGGCACATCCACGGACGAGGACTTCGCGTGGCATCTGGAAATGGAGCGCTTAAGGCAGTTTGGCGCGCCTGTCGACGCATCGCCCGACAACCAGAGCATAGTGCACGCGAAACTTCCGAATACACTGAAGAACTAGCGGTGGGGCGCGGTTTAACGGCGATGAAAGGCAATTGAAAGCCGGTGAGTTGGCCTTGAAAGCCGGTGACCGAGCGTTGAATGCCGTTAACCCGGCCTTGGAATAAGCGCCATTGACCTGGCCGCATCAAGACGAAAAAGGCGCGGAGCTTTAACTCCGCGCCTCGCTGGGTCAGCCGGGCTCTTCGTTACTCGCCAGCGCCCGTATCCGTCGCGCCTAGCCCCCAGAACGCCGGTCCGGAGATGCTGGGGTACTCGGTCACGCCCTTAGCCGCGGCGGTCAAGCTGTCATACGTCTCGCCGCCGCGCACTTTGAATATGACTTTGCCGTCGTGTTCGACGCTGCGCAGAACGTACTTCTTGCCCTTGTATTCGCGCTCGTAGACCAGGCCAGCTTTCGGGCTGCTGGCGCGCCCGCGCTTCTTGGCGGCTGCCTTCGTCGGTTTTGCTGCCGGTTCCTTCTTGGCGGCTTCCTTCTTGGCGGGCCGGGACCTCGACGTCGCGTCGGCCTTCGGCGCGCTCTCCGGTTTTGGCGCGGCCTCGGTTTCCGGCGCGGTAGCTTTATCCAGCCGGGTGATCGCGGTCCAGATTCGGTATACCCCGATATCACGCGTCTGAAACTTCTTCACCGGTTTCAGGTCGTCGAAAGGTACCACGCCCGCGAAGCCGTTCCAGACCTCGACGAGGCGTGCCATCGGCCATTCGGCCGCGAGCCTGGCCAGTTCCTTCTGGCTGCCGAACTGTTGCGTGTTTTCGCCGGCTACTGCCCCGGCGATTATATTGTTTTCCGAGTCGATCGTATAGGTATTCATGTGTTCGGGATCTCCTTTTCCCACACCATCGACGCTCTTCTCCGGCAGCAAAGCAAGTCGTTTTTCTCAGAAAGAGAGGACATATATGCCTACTCCAAAGGCGAGCTACCGGCCTGATAGCTATCGCCTGCCATCATTAATGACCGCCGTCCCGATCCGCATAAAATCGAGCTTCGTTGTCGACGTCTGTTGCGAGCGTGTTCAATGACGGACATTTTCTATGAGTGACCCCCGCCGCGTCATCGATCTGACCCAGGTGCCCGCTGTCCCGTGGGCCTGGGTTGATGAACACGTGTACGCCGCCATCCGTGGCTGCAGCGTGAAGACATTGCAGCGGGAGCGGCGGTTGAATATCGGCTGCCCCTTCCGCCGAATCGGCGGCACCAGCGTCCGCTACAGGCTCGGCGACATCACGGCGTTCCTGGAATCGCAGCCCGGCGGCGGCGGCAAAACGCGCGGCAGCGAAGACGCACGCGGAGCGGGACGTCCCCGCCGAAATGCCGCTTGACTGTTCTGACAGACAGAGCCCCAATGTGTCCGAGGCAAATCAGGTTAAATGAGCATATTTAAAAACGGCAGGTTTTATCATTATGTATTTCAGGTGGACGGGCACCGCTACCGCGGGTCCACCGGCAAGACGAACAAGCAGCAGGCCATCGCCGAGGAGCGTCGCCAGCGGGAGCGGGTGGAGAAAAGCTACAGCCAGGTCGTCGAAGAGGAATCCCGGCAGCAGCAGCGGAAGGCGATTCAACTGGCGGCCGATGAGTTCCTAGCTGACTACAAAGCCAAGCACCAGTCCCATACCTTCGCCAAATACGCACTCGGGCACGTGACGCGACGGCTCGGGAACCACCTGGTGATGGAGATCACACCCGAAGTGGTGAAACGCTACCAGGCCGCACGCCGGAAGGAGAAGGCCAGTCCCAAGACGATCAACGACGAAGTCGCCATGCTGCTGCGGCTCTGCGGCGAGCAGGGCGAAATGATCCGTTCCAGGCTGAAGCATGAGAAGGCGCTGAAACTGCGGGTGGATCCTTCGCCCGGCAAGGCGTTCTCGCCCGAGGAGCAGGAACGTATGCTCGCCGCGGCCAAACAATCGACCGAGTCGGCACGCGCGGCCTGCGAGCG
The DNA here is from genome assembly GCA_030044325.1 of Bryobacteraceae bacterium. Classification (GTDB taxonomy): domain Bacteria; phylum Acidobacteriota; class Terriglobia; order Bryobacterales; family Bryobacteraceae; genus Palsa-187. Next base: position 32 of record JASHWA010000013.1, on the reverse strand, counting down.
ATGTCGCCGCCGCGAGAAGCCGAAAGACGGCG
>JASHWA010000151.1 GCA_030044325.1 Bryobacteraceae bacterium | reverse complement strand
TTTCCGACGATGCAATAATGTAGGATTCGAAGGAGCTTTCATGCGCCTGATCGTCGCGACCCTGATTCTCGCTGTGGCCTCGCCGGCATGGGCGGGCAAGAACACCGCCACATGCAAGAGCCACTGCGATTCGAACTACCAGTTTTGTATGAGCCGCGCGGTCAGCAAGGCGGCCAAGAGGGCATGCAAAGCCGACCGCAAGACCTGCAAGGGGTCGTGTAAGTAGCGCCCGAGAAGCGCCCAGAGATGCGCCTGCTCGAAGTCCTATTGATGACTCTCGGCGGCGCCTGGCAGGGCGTGCGGCAGGACTTCAATCTTTTCGAGATCGCCCTGATCGCGGCCGGCGTATGGTTGTGGAAGCGCGGCCGGCTGCCGCGCTTTCCGAAAATCCCGCGGCCGCCGAGACCCTGGCTCGCGGCAATTCTGATTGCGTGCGGGGCGATCGCGCTGCGCCTGGCGCTGATCCCCGTGCTGCGCGTTCCGATACCCATCGTCAGCGACGAATTCAGCCATCTGCTGCTCGCCGACACGCTGCTCGAGGGGCGCGCCGCCAATCCGACGCATCCCTTCTGGGAGCATTTCGAAAGCCTGCACATCCTCCAACAGCCGCACTACGTTTCGAACTATTTCCCCGGTCACGCGGCCGTGCTGGCCGCCGCGCGGCTGGCTTTCGGAAATCCGTGGGCCGGAATTCTCGCGGAATCGCTCGCCTTTCTGCTGGCGCTGTACTGGGCGCTTGCGGGATGGATGCCCGCGCGCTGGGCGATGTTCGGAGTTCTCGTTGCCGCGCTGCGCTTCGCCATCGCCAGTTACTGGATCAACGCCTATCACGGCGGATTCCTGCCCGCGCTGGGCGGAGCGCTGGTGTTGGGAGCCTTCGCGCGCCTGCGCCGGCGCACGACATTTCTTCAGTCGTTTGTTTTGGGCCTGGGGCTCGCGATTCTCGCGGCCACGCGCCCGTTTGAAGGCGGATTGTTCGCCGTTCCGATCGTCGCCGCGCTCGCCTGGCAATACCGCGCGCGCTTCCCGGCGCTTCTAAGAACCTTCGCGCCGGCCGCGCTGGTTTCCGCCGCCGCGCTGGTCCTGCTCGGAATGTATTTCGAGCGCGTCACCGGAAGCCCCTTGGTCACGGCGTATCAAATCAGCCAGAAAACCTACGGCTGGCCGATGGGACTTCCCTGGACCCCTCCGCCGCGCGTGCAGCTTCGCCATGTCGAAATCGAGCGCTATTACGAGTACGAAATCAGCGAACACCAGAAAGTGGACGGTCCCATCGATTTCCTCGAATATCTGACGTTTCGCGTGCAGGAGTACTGGCGATTTTTTATCGGCCCCGTGCTCAGCATCCCGCTCCTGTTTGTTCCGCTCGTGTGGCGCCGGCGCCCCATGCTGTTTCTCGCGATGTCCGGCGCATTGCTGGCGATCCTCGCCGAAGGCGCGGCTTCGCCGCATTACCTGGCGCCTGCGACCGCGGCGATCATCGCCATCCTGGTGGAATGCACGCGGCATCTCAAAGCGTCGCGCACGCTCGATATCGCCTGGCTCCCGGCGGCGATGGCGCTGGTGCTGATGCTGCGGATCGGCGCGCAAGCCGCGGGACTTCCCTACACGCAGGAGCTCAATTTTCAATCCTGGTGCTGCCGCGTGGAAGGCAATCTGAATAAATCGCGCATCGCGGGGGAACTCGCGAAAATTCCGGGCAAGCACCTGGTTTTTGTCAAAGCGAAAACCGATCCGGCCAACCTTTTCCAGTGGATTTACAACGCCGCCGACATCGACGCATCGCCCATCGTGTGGGCGCGCGATCTCGGCGCGGAGCGCAACGCCAAACTCGCCGCGTACTTTTCGGACCGCGACACCTGGATGGCCGATCCGAATCTCAACCCCTCCTCGTGCGAGCGTTATTCGCCCGCGCAAGCTGTTATAACCAACGTATGGCTGAAGCAGCCGTCGAAAATCTCATCCTCGATCTCCTCGAGTTCGTCACACGCGAACGCAGCTATGACGAAGTGATCGCCGCCTGGCGCACCTCGTGTCCGCGGCTGCCGGTGTGGGAAGACGCAAACGACCGCGGCCTCATCGAAACCGATCGCGTGACGGTCCGCATCACCGCCGCGGGGAGGGAGCTGCTCGCACAGCGCCGGCCCGCCCGCGGCCGTCATTAACCATCGGCGCGCCGAACCGCGACCACCCGCAGCCTGCGGTAATCGATCACCCAATTTCCATCGCGAAACATCCGCCCCCGCAGCCTGCGCACGATCTCGCCGCGCTCGCGATCGCTCAAGCCGAGCGCGCCGCCGAACATTTTGAGCCAGTCGTCCATTCCGTTTTCGCCTTCGATCACGGTCGGCCGGTCGAATAACGTCGCGAAGCGGACTTCCAATCCTCCCTGTTCGAGCAGCGCCGAGTATTCGGCGATCGAGGGATAAAACCACACCTCCGGAACCCGGCCCAGCACTTCGCGAACGCCTTCGAGCAGCGTGCGCGTGTTCCCGCGTCCGCCCATTTCGAGCGCGAATCGCCCGCCCGGCTTGAGCGCGCTCGCCACGCACGAAATCGCGGCGCCGGCATCGCGAACCCAGTGCAGAACCGCATTTGAAAACACCGCGTCCGCCGGCTCATCGACGCGAAAATCGGTCGCGTCCGCCACGCGAAAATCGATCGCCGGAAAATTCGCGCGCGCCTGCGCGATCATCTCCGTCGAACGATCGATTCCGATCACGCGCGCCCCGGATTCCGCGATGCGCGCCGTCAATTGCCCCGATCCGCAGCCCAGATCGACAATCAGCTCGCCCGCTTGCGGCGCGAGCATCTCGACCACCCCTTCGCCGAGCTGCCACACAAACGAGTGCTTCTGATACTGCTGCGCGTCCCATTTCATCGTTGCCCTCGTTCGAATTCGTTCCACAGCGCGCGCGTCCATGCATGCGCCGGCTTCCAGGATTCCCAAACCGAGGCGGCCCAGCGCTGCAACATCTGGTCGCGCGCGGCGCCGGGCTCAGCTTGCATCACGTCGGAGACGGTGAGGGCGGCGCGCGACGGCGATCCCTCCGGCACGGGATACTGCTTGCGCCATCGCCCCAGCGCCATGTGCGCGCGCTGCACTTGGCGGCCCGTGCAGCCCTTTTCGATCGCGAGATACAGCCCCAGAAGCGAAAACGCGATCCCGATGTTGCTCGCCGTGCGGCGTTCGCGCACGCGCCCCTGAAATCCGCCGTGCTGCGCGCCGTAAGCGTCCACCACGTGCTGATGCATAAATCCGGAATCGCCGCGGCTGAGCGTGTAGGCGGAGAGTTCGCTCAAAGCTTCCGCGCAATCGCACCCGCAAGTTGGACAGATTTCCATAGGATGCCGGAACAGGCCGGCCGGTAGCCGCTGCCTGTGGCCGCGGTTCGTCTGGCCGCCGGTCCCGGAAGCGGTCAACGCCGACCTTTTCCACAGCCCCGAAACTGCGCCCGCCGCTCAAATCACGTGGGCGAGCATCAGGGCGACGTACACCGCCCCGAATACCGCGATCACCGCCGCGCCCGCCACCAGCATCAGCCCCGCGGGTGTCTGCAACGACATGGGCAGCATCCGCACAATGCCGGGGATCTCGGTGTGCACCTCGTGGCGCGCCGGCGCGCGAACCTCGATGGGCCGGTCGTCGCTTGGCGGGCGCGGCGGCGGAACGTATCCCGGATTCAGCACGCGCTCGATTTCATCGCATACCTCGGCCACCGATTTCGGCCGCTGCGCTGGCTGCTTGTTCACGCACCGGGCGATCACCGCGGAAAGTCCCGGCGGCATGCCCGGGCGCTCGAGCGGCGAAAGATCCAGCGGCTGATACAAGATCCGCTCGAAAATCTGCTCGACGGTATCGCCCGTCAGCGCCTTTTGCTCGGTGAGCAATTCGTACAGCAGCAGCCCGAAGGCGTACACGTCGGCCTGCGGAGTCAGCGGGCGCCCCAGCACCTGCTCCGGCGCCATGTAATAAGGAGTGCCCAGCGTGAACCCGGTGCGCGTCAACTGCACTCCGGCCGCCTTGGCGATGCCGAAATCCATCAGCTTCACTTTTCCCGACCGGTCGATGTTGATGTTTTCCGGCTTGATGTCGCGATGGATGATTTTTTTGGAATGAATATAATCGATGGCGCGCCCCACCTGGACGGCGATGCGCATGCGCCAGTTGAAATCGCCCAGGTGACCGTTTTTGATGGCCGAGCGAAGGCTCTCCCCTTCGAGAAACTCCATCACGATGAACGGCTGGCCGTCGCATTCGCCGAAATCGAAAACGCTGATGATGTTTTCGTGTGCGATATTCGACGCCATGCGCGCTTCCATCAGGAATCGCGCTTTCGATTCGGAATCGGAGGTCGCCGCCCGGGTCAGGATTTTCACGGCCACGCGGCGGCCGAGGATGGTATCTTTGGCGCGATAAACGTGGGCCATCCCGCCGCCCAGGAACTGCTCGATTTCGTACTTGCCGACCTGCTTGGGATGTTCCACCGGTAACCATCCAGTGTAAACCAGGCATCCGTGAGATAGTGGGTGCAGGCCGTGGGCTGCGGGTTGCAGAGATTTTCACAGGGGACACGTAAGGTCGCCGTTTACCGGATTTTCGCTCGTAACAGTTCGGCTTGACGGCGCATCCCGTTTTGTGTGGGGATGTTACGTTTTAGATTGCGGAGGTCATTTGTGAGGGTTTTCGTCCCGATACTGTTGTTTTCCGCGATGGTCCTGGCGCAAACCTCGCATCCCGCCTGCACCCCGTCGGAGCCTTTCGCTCCGGTGGTTCGAATGGAAGGGGTCACCGAGCTGGTGGGCGATGTGGTGCTGACCTGCAACGGCGGAACTCCGACGCCCAGCGGCCAGCTGGTGCCGTACACCACCATCACGCTCACCTTCAACGCGCCGGTCACCAGCCGGATTACTTCGAACGGGGCGAGCGAAGCGCTGCTCGTGATCGATGAGCCCACTTCGTCGGAAAACCCCTCGGCGGCGCAATCCGCCTGCGCCACGCCGCTCGACGGCTGCTCGCTTGCGGGAAACGGCGGCAATAATCTGTACAACGGCTCGCCTGGACATCCCAACATTTTTCAAGCGCAGCAGGTTTCCTCCAGCGAACTGGCCTGGTACAACGTCCCCTTGGACCCTCCGCCGGCCAACGCGGCGCTGATTCTGCGCTTCACCAATCTGCGCGTGAACGCGAACTCGGTGGCGATCGCGAATCTCCTTCAGCCGTTCAATATTCAGGCGACCATCGCGATTACCGGCCCGCTCCAGATCGGTCTCGCCGCGCCCACCCAGACGCTCGCGACGGCGCAGCAGGGGCTGACGACGACGGTCCAAAGCACCACGCTTCAGCAATGCGGCCAATCGCCGCTCAGCGTCTATGCGGGCTCGCCTGCGACGGCCAGCGTGACGTTCACCGAAGGATTTCCCGGCGCATTCAAGAACAACACTTCGGGATCGCTCGAAGGGCAGACGCTGGCGCAGTGGATTTCGGAACAAGGCGTCACCGAATCCGGATTCATTCCCATGGCGTCGGCGGGATTGCCGGCGCAGGTGGGAGCCGCGCAATCCGGAACCGCCTTCGCCATCGCATTTCAAAATCTGCCGAGCCAAATCCAGACCTCCACGGCCGGGACCGAGAACATCGTCGATTCCAACGGAAGCGTGGTGGGCAGCGTGAGCGCGGTGAATTTCGCCACACCCCTGACGTCTTCCTCGCCGGGGAACGTCGTGAATGTCTACGTCACCGCCATCACGGAGACGGAGACGATCAAATCGTTTACGATCCCGTTTCCCTTTTCAGGCTCCGCATCCACGCTGCCTTCCACCGTCTCGGTCCTCTCCGGATTCTCCGATGCAGCCTTCCCGCAGACCGGTCTGTTTGCCACATCCTCGACTTCCTACCCTCAGCTTCCGCTTTTCGGCTCGCTCGACTCAGGGATCATCACGCCGCCCGAAGCGGCCGCGTTTCCTTTCGCGACGGTGGTCGACTGCAGCAACGCCACGCAGTCGTTGACCACGGGCGGACAGGCGCCGGCCGCTTTCGTTTTATATACGTCCGAGATGCAGCCGCGAGTCTATAACGTCCCGCTCCTTTCCAACGGCCCTCCGGTGGCGAATCTGCAGATCGTGCCGGATCTTTCGGCGACCTGGCTCAACGCGACGCTGAATACAACCACCACTCCCGCGACGCTTCAGTTCACGGCGTTGCCCAGCACTTTCGCAAATCTCACGGCGACCCTCAAAATCGTCACGCCGGCGCCGGTGGGCGACCTTCCCGTGCAAGTCACTTTCAACAACAACTCGGGACCATGGTTCACGCGCTACGGATTCGCCAATTCCGCGAGCTTCGTTCCGCAAGCCGTGGCGCCGGGCGAGCCGTTCCTGATCGGCGGAGAGAATTTCGCACCCGCGGTGCAAGCGAATCTAATGCTGGGCTCGAACGGATTCGTTGCAACCACGCTCGGCAACACGCAGGTGCTTTTCGATGGCGAGCCGGCGCCGCTCCAGTTCGCCGTCAATCTCATCTCCACCGCGTACGTCGCGGGCTACGTGCCGTTCGAGATCGCGGGACAAGCCACGACCAATGTTCAGGTGGTGTATAACGGAGTGGTTTCGCCGGCGGTGACGTTGAACGTGCTCGACGCCGCGCCGGGACTGTTCACGGCCAACTCGAGCGGCGGCGGAGAAGGCGCGATTCTGAACAAGGATTATTCGACCAACAGCGCGGGGAACGGCGCCAATCCCGGCGATCTCGTGTATATTTACGGCGGCGGTGCGGGACAGACCACTCCCCCCGGCCGCACCGGCGGAGTCACCGGAGCCGGCGCGCCCGTCGCGACTCTGAATCTTCCCGTCGAGGTTTTCATCGACGGGGTACAGGCGACCGATGTCGTATACGCCGGTCCGGCGCCGGACTTGATCGAAGGCGTTTTTCAGATCAACGTGAGGATCCCGGCCAATGCACGGCAGGGAGCGCTGCCGGTGGTGGTCCAGGTCGGCGACAAAGTGACGCAACCCGGCGTGACGGTGTATGTGAATTGAGGCGGCGGACGGCGGATGTCAGATGCCAACGCGCTCCATTACTGGAGCGCCTCAAAACGACTCGGGCCCGGCCTTCCGTTTTGTGCGTCGTGCCGAGGCGCGGCAGCAATGGAGCGCGTAGCTCGCAAGGCTTCCCATGCGGGTCGGCGCTTTGAGCTAAACTATGCGGAACGTGAACCTGAAATCGGCTCTCGTCGCATCGTGCCTGCTGTGCGCGGCGTCCGCGCAAACCGATCCGCCGGACCAGGAACCGGCCGCGATTGTGGAGCTGGGCGGAGCGGCCGGATGGAATCTCAAAAACGCCGCATCCAGCTTCGGTCCGGACTTCGCCATCGAATTCACGCCGATTGAAAACTGGCTGGAGATCGAAGCGGGAACCACTCCGCTGTTCGCGCGGCACTCGCTCGATTGGGGCACCGACGTTCTGTTCAAGAAACCATGGACGCTTTCGAAGAAAGCAGAGTTCATGCTGGGCGCCGGTCCGGAGTGGGTGTACACCAGGGATCATGGCGTCACCGGCAACGCGCTTGCGGGCGAGTTCGCGCTCGATTTCATGTTCTGGCCCGGCGGGAAACATCGCTTCGGCTGGTATCTGGAACCGGAGTACGAATACACCTTCGCTCCGGGCCACGAGCGTTCCATCGGAATCAGCGGCGGCCTGCTGATCGCGATCCCGTGATTTGGGCTACTATGTATCCGTGGCGTTATTCTTTCTGCTGCTGGTTTTGTTCATCGTGGTTCTCGCGGTCGCCTTTGTAGCGTTTCCGCCGCATCGCATTGCCGAATGGCTAACGAAGAAAAATCCAAAGTAACCCGCTTCCTCGCTCGATACAAATCCTGACAAACCCCGCGGCCGCAACATGCGGCGGTGGGCAAACGTATTGCTAATTAGGACGCGACTTTGCGGGCCTGATTTTTTGGAAAAAACAAGGCGAGGAGAACCTAACATTATGAAAAAGTTGATGGTTTTTGCGATTTTGTTCGCATTTGCCGCATTTGCGGCGTCGAACGTTTTTCACGTGACTTTCCAGAGCGATGCGTGGATTGGCGCAAACCAGGTGAAAGCCGGCGACTATAAAGTTACCGTGGATGACGGAAAAGTGACACTCAAGTCAGGCAAAACCGTCATTGAAGTTCCGGGCAAGATGGAGACGTCGGATCACAAATTCGCGACTACGGGCGTGGTTGTAATCACGGTCGGAAACCGGCCGCAGGTGGAAGAGATCCAGATCGGCGGGGGCAGCACGCGGATCGTGTTCGAAAAGGCGTCCATTCCGACGGGCGGCGAATAACCCAACCGTTGGCAGGGGATCGAGGCTTTTCGCGCAGCGCGGCAGCGAGGCGCTACAATTCGGTTGATATGCCGAATTGGACCGGGGTTGCGGCAGTGCTGCTGGCCCTGGCGGTCGCGCTGGGCGCGTTCGGCGCCCACGGGCTGCGCGGAAAGATCGACGATTACTCGATGGGCATCTGGGAGCGTGCGGTGCTGTACCATTTCCTCCACGCGCTCGGATTGCTGATCGTTTCGATCCTGCCCAGGCCCGCGGGCATCAACTGGCCCGCATGGCTTCTGGTGGCGGGAGTTGGGCTGTTTTGCGGGAGTCTTTACGTGCTCGCCGTCACGGGCGTGCGGACGCTCGGCGCGATCACGCCGTTCGGCGGAGTGGCGTTTATTGCCGCGTGGCTCGTGCTGGCGATTCAGTACCGGTCAAGAATTTGAGCAGGGGCGGATAAAACATGTCGGGCGCCTGCAGATGCGGCACGTGGCCGAGACCGGGGAGGATCACCAGCGTCCCGTTGCCGTTGGGAATCGATTCGACGACGTGGCGCGCGTCGACGGTGAAATTGCCGCCGTCATCTTTTTCCCCGCCGATCACCAGCGCTTTGCATTTGATGTGCGCCCAATCGTAAACCACCGGATCGAGATACGTGAGGCCGGTGTAAATCGCGCGCACCATCGCCAGGTGCGGCCACTCCGAGCTGAGCGTCGGCGCATAAAGAATGCGGATGTACTTCTCGTATTCCGGCTTCCACGCTCCCGGGAAATAGAACTGAATATTGCGGGCGAAAGCGGTCCAGAGCGGACGTCTTCGGCGCTCGTCCAGGGCCGCTCCCAGCGAACATCGGACAGGCCGATGGGATCGTACAGGATCACCTGATCGGTGAGATCGGTGTAGGTCGCGGCGAATCGCGCGGCGAGCATTCCACCCATGGAATGGCCCATGATCACGGCCTTATGCACGCCGAGCGTGTCGAGCAGCTTTTTGGTGTTCGCGGCCATGTCGTGAAAATTATAAGGAATGATCGGTTTTGACGATCGGCCGAAGCCGATCTGGTCGGGCACAATCACGCGAAAACCCCGTTTGCGGAAAACATCGATGGGACCTTCGAAATAAAAACCGCCGAAGTTCATCCCGTGGAACAGGACGATGGTGCGGCCGTTGGGAGTTCCTTCCGGCGGCACGTCCATATACGCCATGCGCACGTCCTGGCCGTAGAGGGTGAGAGGGAGGTAATGCACCGGGTAAGGATATTCGACCTCTTCGTAGGTGATGCTTCCGGGCTTCACGTCCGTGAGAGCCTTGAGCATTTCGCGCGGGCCGCGGCCCTCCTGCGCGCAGAGAAGCAGAGGCGCAAAAATGATCGCGGAAAGAATTCGCTTCGTCATGGCGCTAAGATACCGCCCCGGATGTTCAGCGACGCAGCGACGCGTCCCAATTGGTACGCACGTAGGTGAGCTGCGGATTGGGCTGCTCGACGGCCTGAAGAAACAGGATTCTCGAGCCGTCGCGCGACATCCCCATTATGTTATCGGCGGTCACCAGGCCCTGGGGAACATCGACGTCGAACAAAGCTCGCGGAGTACGATCTTCCACGTCGGCCCGCTTCAGCAAGACACCGCGGAGGATGAGGAAGGCGGCGTCAACGACGTTTCCGGCACCGGCAGGTCCCAAAACACGATCCTGGGCAATTGGGTGAATGATGCTTACGCGGGCGTGTGTTAAGTCTCGAACGACCTTGTGATCGGCAACACT